>NZ_JBNPLX010000033.1:0-33095 GCF_050313695.1 Bariatricus sp. SGI.161 | reverse complement strand
ATATTTTAAAGTGGAGGATAAGTATGGAAACGAAGAACAAAATGGGAACTATGGCAATGCCAAAACTAATCATCAACATGTCGCTGCCTCTAATGATCTCTCTTCTGGTGCAGTCATTATATAATATTGTTGATAGTGTCTTTGTGGCAAGAATCGGAGAAGATGCGCTGACGGCAACATCGCTTGCCTTCCCGGTTCAGCTTCTTATGATAGCAGTGGCGGTAGGAACCAGTGTGGGAATCAATGCGTTACTGTCTAAGAGTATTGGGGCAAAGGATTACGAGGTGACGGAAAATATTGCTGCGACAGGTGTCATTTTGGCCGGAGCCGGCACACTGGCATTTGTGATATTAGGAATCTTTTGCTCGGGATGGTTTGTTTCGTTATTTACAGATGAGAAGAGGATTGGAGCATTCTGTGAAGAGTACCTGTCCATCTGCATGATCTTCTGAGCAGGTACGTTCGTCGGAACGATGTTCCAGAGGTTCCTGCAGTCAATCGGGGATACATTTGACAGCATGGTGACATTAATCGCAGGTGCGCTTACCAATCTGATTCTGGATCCAATCTTCAGCTTCGGTCTGGCCGGCCTTCCTGCATATGGAATCAAAGGAGCCGCTATGGCGACCGTGATCGGACAATGGGTAGCAGCAATTCTGGCTATCATACTGAATAAAACGAGAAATCCATATGTAAATATAAGATTCCGCGGATATCGTCCGAAAAAATCCGTACTAAAGCAGATTTATAAAGTAGGACTGCCTACCATTATCACACAGGCAATCGGAAGTGACATGGTAACAACGGTCAATGCAATCCTGATGCCGTTTTCCTCAACAGCAGTGGCATTTTTCGGGGTATATTATAAGCTGCAAAACTTCCTCTTCATGCCAATGAACGGTCTGGGGCAGGCAGCAATTCCCATCGTTGGATATAATTATGGTGCAAAAAATAAAGAAAGAGTACACAGCCTTTTTCGGACAATTATTCCTATGGCAGCCGGAATTGCATTGCTTGCAACGATTATTTTCCTGGTATTTCCAGAGCCATTACTGAATCTCTTTTCAGCCAGTGAGACAATGCTGCAGATGGGAATTCCAGCCCTGCGGATCATATCGGTTACATTCGCATTCGCTTCCACCACAATGGTATTGGGATATTCCGTATCCGGTATGGGAAATGGAATGGTCAATATGCTTGGAACAGCCCTGCGGCAGTTCGTAGTTCTGGTGCCAGTGCTGTATATCCTGGTGAAATACGCAGGAATATCTTATGGGTGGTATGCATTCTGGGTATCCGAAGTGATTGCGGTGGTTTATGCAATATGGGCAGCCAGAAAAGAACTTCGCGAAAAAGCTTAAATGGGGACGTAGTAAAATGCAAAAATACCCCGGGGTATTTTTGCATTTTACTACGTCCCCATTTTAACGCTTTGTGACATTTATAACGTTCATTGACGCATTTGGATAGATAAGATATAATAAAATCAGCCATCGCAGACGGAGAGAATCTTTTCAATCTGAATGCAGATAAGATGAAAAATTACAGACTCTGACGGCAAGGAATATCCGAGCGGGAATAGTGGTATATATGGGAAAACATGTGAATAGGAATCTTTTGTTTTATAGTGGATTTTTATTGATGTCGGATAATATGTATAGCTCTTTTACCGCAGCGGTAGAGGAGCTTTTTCTTTGTTGGTGGGAAAAGAAGATACAATTGTGGGAGGTTATTATGCTGAAAGTTGCAATCTACGGAAAGGGTGGTATCGGGAAGTCTACCGTCACATCGAATCTGGCGGCTGCCTTTGCGATGCTGGGCAAGAAGGTGATACAGATCGGGTGTGATCCGAAAGCGGATTCTACGATTAATCTGTTAGGCGGAGAACCCTTAAGACCGGTGATGAATTATATGAGAGAAGAGGATGAAGAACCGGAGAAGCTGGAAGACATCTCCAAGGAAGGATTTGGTGGTGTGCTCTGTATTGAGACGGGAGGCCCTACACCAGGGCTTGGCTGTGCCGGGAGAGGAATTATTGCTACGTTCCAGCTTCTGGAAGATATGAAGTTGTTCGAGAATTACGAACCGGACGTGGTTTTGTATGATGTGCTGGGGGATGTTGTCTGTGGCGGATTCGCAGCACCAATCCGGGAAGGCTATGCTGAGAAGGTCCTGATTGTAACTTCCGGTGAGAAGATGGCATTGTATGCGGCAGATAATATCTCTCGTGCGGTGAAGAACTTTGAAGACCGAAGTTATGCCAGAGTGTTTGGAATTGTGCTGAATCACCGGAATGTTGAAAATGAGACGGAAAAGGTTCAGGCATTTTCTGAGAAGAGTCATATTCCAATCGTTGGCGAGATCCCAAGAAGTGATGAGATCATTCGCTATGAGGATCAGGGAAAGACAGTGATTGAAGGGGAACCGGAATCACCGATCAGCCAGCGCTTTTTTGAACTGGCGAAATTATTGTTGGAAAATGAGGAGGAAGTATGAGACAGGAAGCTTACTACTGTACTGCGGAAGAATTGGTGAAGCTTGGTAAAGATGCCATTCCGCCGCAGCTGATATCAAATACACATCTGATCTACAGTTCGCCGGCAACATTGGCATTCAACTCTCCGGGGGCAGAAGGGTTCGGGGTAAAGCGTGCAGGGCTTGCGGTACCAGGATCTATTATGCTGATCGTGGCACCCGGATGTTGCGGAAGGAATACTTCTATGATCAGTTCGATGAGGGAATATCATGACAGATTCTTCTATCTGTTGATGGATGAGACGGATATCGTGACTGGCCGTCACCTGAAGAAGATTCCGAAAGCGGTAAAAGAAATCTGTGAAGGCAGGGAAGAGAAGCCGTCGGTGGTTATGATCTGTATTACCTGTGTGGATGCACTTTTGGGAACGGATATGGAACGAATCTGCCGGCGCGCGACGGAAGAAGCAGGATTGCCGGTGCGGCCATGTTATATGTACGCGTTGACCCGTGAGGGAAGAAAACCGCCGATGGTTCATGTGCGCCAGTCTATTTATTCGCTTCTGGAACCCAAGAAGAAAAAGGGAAATGTGGTCAATCTCCTTGGATTCTTCTCTCCCCTTGTGGATGACTGTGAATTGTATGATCTTCTAAAAGATGCAGGAGTAAAGACGGTACATGAAATTTCCCGTTGTCAGGATTATGATGAATATCTGACCATGGCAGAGGCGAACTTCAATCTGGTACTGCATCCGGAAGCGAGATTTGCGGCAGAAGATTTTCATGACCGGCTAAAGATTCCATTTATTGAACTTACAAGACTCTATCAGATTGATAAGATTGCCAGTCAGTACCGCGCGTTTGGTGCAGCTCTGGGAGTACAGTTTTCTGATGTAGAGGCAAGAGAGAAGGCCGAGAGAGCTGTGGATAAGTTTCGGCAGGCATGTCCGGATACTTCATTTGCAGTAGGAGAGTGTATGAATGGAGATGCGTTTGAACTTTCACTGGCACTGGTGCGTTATGGATTCCAGGTAAAGGAAATCTATGGAACATTGACGGCGGAGAATTTCGTATATTTAAAGCAGCTTGCTGCTGTTAGCCCTGAGACAAAAGTGTTCTCGAATCTGGAACCAACCATGCTATATTATGATGCTAATGGATCGAAAGTGAACCTGACCATCGGAAAGGATGCCGGATATTATCATCCGGGATGTCCGAATGTAGTCTGGAACCAAGACCGGCAGCCTTATGGTTATGCTGGTGTCAGAAGACTCTTTGAGGCATTGCTTGCGGTAAAGGAGGAGGCTTAGATTATGAAAGGATTAAGAAAATATCTGACTCCATTTGCACCGGATCAGTCTGGTGCAGTGTCAGTGCTATATGAACTGGGCGGAATCATTGTGATCTGTGATGCCGGAGGATGTACCGGGAATGTCTGCGGATTTGATGAACCTCGATGGTTTTCCAGAAAAAGTGCGGTGTTCAGTGCAGGACTTCGGGATATGGATGCAATCTTAGGAAGAGATGACCGGCTGGTAGAGAAACTTACCGATGCGGCTTCCAAACTGGAGGTTTCCTTTGCGGCTGTAATCGGGACTCCGGTTCCGGCAGTTATTGGAACGGATTATCGTGCGTTGGAACGTATGAGTGAGAAGAGGATTGATTTGCCGATTCTGACGGTAGATACCGATGGAATGGAACTATATGACGCAGGGGAGGAAAAGGCTTATCTTGCGTTGTTCCAGAAGTTTGCCAAAGAAAAACTACCGATGGAACAGGGAAGGATTGGGGTTCTGGGAGCAACGCCACAGGATCTCAGTGACCTGGATGCTGCAGATAAGATTAGAGAAGCTCTTAAAAATCAGGAAGATGCTTCGGCTATCTGTTATGGAATGGGTGATGGTCTGGATGAGGTGAAGAAAGCTTCTGCGGCACAGAAGAATCTGGTTCTCTCACCGGCAGCACTGGAGGCAGCAAAGTACCTGGAAAAGGAATTCGGCACTCCTTATGAAGTGGGATATCCTGTGGCAGGAGAACTGGTGCCGGATATGGATTATGCCGGAAAGAGGGTTTTGGTAGTGCATCAGCAGGTAATTGCCAATGCGATCCGGGATGAGATTCGAAGCAGAACCGCAGATAACGCAGAGGTTGTATCTGCAAGCTGGTTTGCCATGAAGAGAGAATTAAAGGAAAATGGCGATGTTTCACTGAAAGAAGAAGAGGATTATATAGAGCTGGTGGAAATGGGTTCCTGGGATGTAATCTTTGCAGATGAGTGTATGAAAAAAATGACACCGGGATTTCAGGGAATGTTTGTGGATGTTCCGCATTTTGCGGTTTCCGGCAGACTAATGTAAGGATGGTAGAGCGGATGAAGGAGACGATGACCAGAAGGATAAGAGTATATGGAATTGTGCAGGGGGTAGGATTTCGCCCCACGGTGAGCCGCCATGCGATGAAAAATGGTATCAGCGGCAGTGTCTGCAATAAAGGACCGTATGTGGAGATATTTGCTCAGGGAACCGAAGCACAGATAGAGGGATTTCTGGATGATCTTCAGAATCATCCGCCGAGACGGGCTGTAATCCTGAAGATGAATGTCGAGCCGGAAGAACAGCCGGTCACATTCGAGTCGTTTGAGATTATTGAAAGTGAGAAGACCAAAGGTGAGATCTTCGTGTCACCGGATATTGCCATCTGTGAGGAATGTCAGGAGGAAATGTTTGATCCCGGCAACAGGCGGTATCTGCATCCATTTATCAATTGTACCTGTTGCGGGCCAAGACTTACCATTTTGGATGCACTTCCTTATGACCGGGAGCGTACCAGTATGAAGGAATTTCCCATGTGTCCGGAGTGTGCGAAGGAATACCATGATCCGGAGACCCGGCGGTATGATGCACAGCCGGTCTGCTGTAATGAGTGTGGGCCGGAAGTATATCTGATCGGCCGGACAGAACGTGGCCGTGATGCGATTACATATACCCGGAAGACAATTGCGGCAGGTGGAATTGTGGCAATCAAGGGAATCGGAGGATTCCATCTGTGCTGTGATGCGACAAATGAATCAGCAGTCCACAGACTTCGGGAACTGAAGCGACGCCCGGCAAAGCCATTTGCAGTGATGGCACGGGATATGGAAGTTGTGCGGAGAGAATGCGAAGTGACAAAGATACAGGAGCAGGTACTTACTGGGCATCAGAAGCCGATTCTTCTGCTTGAAAGAAAAGAGAATGCCAGGATGGCACCATCGGTGGCGCCGGACAATCCAAAGATTGGCGTTATGCTTCCGTATGCACCGGTTCAACTGCTGATCTTTCAATATGATGACGGAATCCAGATGCCGGATTGTCTGGTCATGACCAGCGGCAATACCTCAGGAGCGCCTATCTGCAGAGATGATGAAGAAGCATCTGCAGAGTTGGCCTATCTGTGTGATTGTATGCTATCCCATGATCGTAAGATACGGATCCGGGCAGATGATTCTGTGATGGATTATTACAAAGGAGAACCCTACATGATCCGCCGTTCCAGAGGCTATGCACCACTTCCGTTTATGGTGTCGAACCCGTGGAAGGGGCAGGTGCTGGCGGTAGGAGGCGAACTGAAGAATACCTTCTGCATCGGAGTGGATGGACGATTCTATCCGTCGCCTTATGTGGGAGATCTGGAAGACTTAAGAACAGTCAAGGCATTGAAGGAAACGATTACCAGATTGGAGACGCTTCTGGAAGTGGAACCATCGGTCGTGGTCTGTGATCTTCATCCCAGATATAATTCTACAGCAATCGCTGAAGAACTGGGGCTTCCGGTAATGAAGGTACAACATCATTATGCGCACATTCTCTCCTGTATGGCGGAAAATGACTGCGCAGAGCCTGTCATCGGGGTATCCTTTGATGGAACCGGATATGGAACAGACGGCACTGTGTGGGGCGGAGAGATTCTGGCGGCAGATTATGATGGATTTACCAGACTGGGAAGCATTGAGCCATTCTTGCAGATTGGCGGAGATATTTCCGCAAAAGAGGGATGGAGAATTGCCGTTTCCTTAATCTATGGCTATACGGGTGCAAGAGAAGAAGCACAGCAGATTGCCCAGAGACTGGGATTGTGCAGTGAAGCAGAGGCAAAGGTCTTACTTACCATGGCGGAGCGGAGGATCAATGCGATTACTTCCACCAGTGCAGGACGGCTCTTTGACGGAGTGAGTGCAATTCTTGGGATTCGTCGCAGTTCCACATTCGAAGGAGAAGCTTCGACTACACTGGAATTTGCAGCGGAAGCTTATGAGAAGCAGGCAGGTTCTGAAGAAGCATGGAAGAGATTCATTGACGAAGAAGAGATTCTTCCATTCAAGGAGAATCAGGCTGACAGAATGATTCTCAACACAGGGGAACTGGTACAGAAGATTGTGCATGCACGGCTAGGTGGAGAGGATACTGAATGGCTTGCCTATCGGTTCCATGCAGAACTGGCCAGACAGATCGTGGCTGCCTGCATCCAGATCCGTGAGGAGAATGGAAGAAGAAAAGTAGCATTAAGCGGCGGGGTGTTCCAGAATCAATTGCTTCTTCGATTGACAGATGAATATCTGAAGAGAGAAGGCTTTGAAGTGTTAAAGCACAGCATGATTCCACCCAATGACGGGGGAATTGCCTTGGGGCAGGCTGCTTATGCGATGCATAAGATCAATGGAAATCAAGACGATTATCATAGATAACAGATAGAAGATGGAGGAGAAGGAATATGTGTGTTGGATTATCTGCAAAGGTAGTAAAGATCGGTGACGGAGTTGCAATTGTAGACGCTGACGGTGCTAAGAGAGAAGTATCTGCTCAGTTGATCGAAGACCTGGAGCCCGGTGAATATGTTATGGTTCATGCCGGAGTTGCAATTGCAAGAATTACCGATGAGGATGAGAGCGAGACCGATCAGTTGATGGAGGAATTACTGTAATGGGGGAAGAGAAGAAGAAAACAGCAAAAGAGATAATTGAGACCTATGACGGACCACCGCTTCGAATTATGGAAGTCTGTGGAACCCATACCCATGAAAATTTCCGGCTGGGTATTCGTAAGCTTTTGCCGGAACAGGTGGAACTGATCTCGGGACCGGGATGTCCGGTATGTGTCACACCGGTTGGATTTATTGATGAGGCCGTCTATCTGGCGTTAGAGCGAGGCGTTACCATCTGTACATTCGGGGATCTGGTCCGGGTTCCGGGAACCGAGATGAGTCTGGCAGGAGCAAGAGCCAAAGGAGCGAAGATTCATATCGTCTATTCCCCGGCGGATGCAGAGAAATATGCAGTGGAACACCCGGAAGAACAGGTGATATTCCTGTCAGTCGGATTTGAGACGACTACGCCGGCTGGATGTTTGTCTGTGAAGCAGGCAAAGAAAGACGGAATCCAGAATTACTCACTGCTCGTAGCGAATAAGACCATGCCGGGGGCCTATGCGGCTTTAAAGGGAAGTGCGGATGTCTTCTTATATCCTGGTCATGTCAATGCGATTACGGGAACCGAGTTATGCGAATCGCTGGTTCGGGAAGGAGTCAGCGGTGTGGTTGCAGGATTTACGGCGAAAGAGCTTCTGACTGCATTGGCAGTATCTCTGGTCAAGTATCAGGAAGGAAAACCATTCTTTGTGAACTGCTATCCAAGGGTTGTGACCAGAGAAGGAAGCCGAGAGGCACAGGCATTGGTCGCTGAACTTATGGAATCCTGTGATTCAGAATGGCGTGGACTGGGAGTAATCCCGGATTCTGGCCTTCAGTTAAAAGAAGAGTGGCAGGATTATGATGCACGAAAGAAATATCAGATGCCTAAGATAGAAGGAAAACCGAATCCGGCCTGTCGCTGCGGAGATGTACTGCAGGGAAAATGCAAGCCATCCGACTGCAAAGTATTTGCCAAAGGCTGTACCCCGCAACACCCCATCGGAGCCTGCATGGTATCCAACGAAGGAGCATGCTCCGCATTCTACATGTATGGGATCTGATGACCTATGTACCTGTAACAAGAGGAAGCAAGTGCAAACAAATTTGCAACAGGCTGCCGCATGGTGAATCTCAATGAAATAGAACGGACAAAAGTAGAGAGGAAGTAAAGAATCAAGATGGATAAATCAATCAACAATCAAACAGTAACCATGGCTCATGGAGCTGGAGGAAAGCAGACTTCTGAGCTGATCGATCAGGTCTTCAAGGCACATTTTGCAAACCCGGATCTTACGGCTGATGATGCAGCAGTGCTTGTGCCGCCTGCAGGAAAGATGGCGGTATCAACGGATGGTTTTATCGTATCACCGGCATTTTTCCCGGGAGGAAATATCGGCAAGCTGTCCATCTGTGGAACAGTCAATGATCTGGCATGTATGGGGGCAAAACCATTATATCTGACCTGTGCCTTTGTCATTGAAGAAGGATTTCCGATGGAGAAGCTGGAAGAGATTGCCGCTGCGATGGAAAAGACGGCCAAAGAAGCAGGCGTCAGGATCGTATCCGGCGATACGAAGGTAGCCGGAAAAGGGCAGGTGGATGGTATCTTTATTACCACAACCGGTGTGGGACAGATTGAAGAAGGCGTCTGCACATCCGGAGATCTGGCGAAACCGGGAGATGCGATCATTGTGACCGGAGATGTGGGAAGACATGGATGTACCATTCTGCTGGCAAGGGAAGATTTTGGAATTGAAGCGGATGTAACCAGTGACTGTGCTCCTTTGTGGGGAACGGTCAAGTCCGTGATGGACGCAACCCATGATATTCATGTAATCCGTGATGCGACTCGCGGCGGAGTAGGAACGGTTCTCTATGAGATTGCCGGACAGAGTAATGTGGGGATTCGCCTGGATGCTTCCAAAGTTCCGGTTGCACCGGAAGTCAAGGGTGTATGTGGAATGTTAGGTCTGGAACCATTGTATCTGGCGTGTGAAGGACGCTTGGTCATCATGGCACCAAAGGAAGCAGCACCGAAGATTGTAGAAGCATTAAAGGAATGTCCATATTCACAGAATGCTGCCATTATCGGGGAAGTGACAGAAGAACAGCCGGGACGTGTTGTCATGACAACGGAGATTGGAACACAGGCACTTCTTCCGCAGCCGGGCGGAGAGCTTCTGCCACGTATCTGTTAGAAGAATCCGTTGAAAAGAAGCAAGATGTATTAGAGATGTGCAGAAGGGGACGAATATGGATACAAGAGTTGCAGTGATTTCTATCATTGTAGAAAATGAAAATGTAATAGAAGAGTTGAATCATCTGCTTCATGCAGAAGGGAAATATATCATTGGAAGAATGGGAATTCCTTACCGTGAGAAAGGAATCAACATTATCAGTATCGCAATTGATGCACCCCAGGATATCATCAGTGCATTGTCCGGGAAGATCGGACGGCTTCGTGGGGTGACTGCGAAGACTGCATATTCCAATGTGATTACAAAGGATGGAAAATCGGAGGAATGATATGATCAAAATTGCAGTTTATGGAAAAGGCGGCATCGGCAAGTCAACAACGGTTTCAAATGTGGCGGCAGTTTTGGCAGAGCAGGGACTGAAAGTCATGCAGATCGGCTGTGATCCGAAAGCAGATTCCACGCTTCAGCTTCGCCAGGGGCAGCCGGTTCCTACGGTGCTGGAATTATATCAGCAGAAAAAGAATCATTTTCAGCTGGAAGATATGGTCAGAATCGGCTATAACGGTGTAGTCTGTGTGGAAGCTGGCGGCCCGACTCCCGGTCTTGGCTGTGCGGGACGCGGAATCATTACAGCATTGGAAAAATTAAAAGAAAAAGGCGCTTATGAAACTTATAAGCCGGATGTTGTGTTCTATGATGTTCTGGGAGATGTGGTCTGCGGCGGATTCTCTATGCCGATGCGAAAAGGCTATGCAGATAAGGTATTTATCATAACCTCTGGAGAAAATATGGCCATTCACGCTGCGGCCAATATTGCGATGGCCGTAGAGAACTTTAAGAATCGCGGATATGCCTCTCTGGGAGGGATTATTCTAAATCGCAGAAATGTTAAACGAGAAGAGGAAAAAGTGGCAGAGCTGGCCGAAGATTTTCAGACAGAAGTAATCGGGACGCTGTCCAGAAGTGAGCAGGTACCGATGGCAGAAGAACAGGGAAAGATTCTATTGGAATGTTATCCGGACAGTGACATGGCAGAAGAGTATCGTGTATTGGCGCGTCAGATTCTGGCGGCATGTCAGAAGGAGGAATTATGTTAAAGCGAGTGGGAGAATCTATTGATACGGAAGGTGCGGTAACGACGGTCAGGGATGCTGCATTTCCGGCTCCATTTGCTTCTGAACTGGAATTCAATTCGCCGGTTCACGGCAACTGGAATATTGTCCACACTGGAATGCAGCTTCCGGAATCTAGGCAGATCTATGTATGTGCTGATAACTGTATGCGTGGTGTGGTACTGACGGCAGCAGAGATGAATGCGGCAGACCGGTTTTCCTTTGTGATTGTGGAAGAGGAGAATCTTTTGAATGGCAATCTGGAAGATGTGACCATAGAAGGTGTGACGGATGTAATTAAGAAGCTCCCGGAATATCCGAAGGCAGTTCTTTTATTTACTGTATGCCTTCATCATTTTCTGGGCTGTGATCTGGACCGGGTCTATCGGGAATTAGAAGAACGATTCCCGGAGATTGTATTTATCCGTTGCTATATGGATCCGATCATGCAGAAGACTGGGCTTACGCCAGACCAGAAGTTAAGAAAAGCAATGTATGACCCCTTATCGGAACGAACGCCAGAGACGAAGAGTGTAAGTCTTCTGGGCAGTGATTTTGCATTGGATGAGACGGCGGATATTCCGCGATTTCTTAAAGAGCATGGATATGCAGTAAGAGAACTTCCGGCCTGCAAGACATGGGAGGAATATCTGGAGTTAAGTGCTTCTGAGTTGTTCGTATCTTTCTATCCTCCGGGACGTTACGGTGCAGAGGTTCAGGCAGAACGACTGGGAAGACAGCACTTGTATCTGCCGGCATGCTTTGGGTATGATGAGATTACGCAGCACATGAATGAACTTGCAGATGTATTACATTTACCATCAATTGATGCAAAAGATGAGATTGCAGCATGTGAAAGAGCATTGGAACAGGCACATCGGGAGATTGGCGATACGCCGATAGCGATTGATTATCTGTTCCATCCAAGACCGCTTGGGCTGGCAAGATTGTTGATCTCACACGGATTTGTGGTGGAAACCGTCTACCTGGACAGCATCAGCCCAGAGGAAAAAGAAGACTTTGAATGGCTTCGTGAACATGCACCTGGGTTAAAACTTGCGGCAACGATTCAGGTGAAGATGCGCGTGTTGCCAAGAGGCGGAGAGCGAGAAGTGTTGGCAATCGGTCAGAAAGCCGCATGGTTTACCAAAAGCCGGCATTTTGTCAATATGGTTCAAGGCGGCGGCCTGTATGGATTTGACGGAATCCGGCAACTTGCGCAGTTGATGACAGAAGCTTTTCGGGAGGAAAAGGATACGGAATCACTGGTAATTCAAAAGGGATGGGGGTGTGATTGCTGCTTATGAGACAATCCTATCGTATTATACCGGTTTATACAGCCGATGTATCAGGCGTATGCTCGGCATTATATGAACTGGGCGGTATGACAGTCATGCATGACCCGTCCGGTTGCAATTCTACTTATAATACACATGATGAGATCCGCTGGTATGATCAGGACAGCCTGATCTATATCTCAGGATTAACGGAGATTGACGCCATTCTTGGAAATGATGAGAAATTTCTTCATGATATTAGAACGGCGGCCGAAGAGCTGCACCCTAAGTTTCTCGCTCTGGCAGGTTCTCCGATTCCCTTCATGAATGGAACGGATTTCCCGGCGTTAGCGCAGATTCTGGAAGAAGAAACAGGCATTCCTTCCTTTTCCGTTCCGACAAACGGGATGCATGATTATGTATATGGCGCAGGAATTGCTTTGGCTGAGATTGCAGAGCGCTTTACAGATTCTGAAAAGCGATGTACCAGTCCACGGAGTCTAAATGTTCTGGGGGTGACACCGCTGGATTTTGGGCCAATTTCACATGTAAAACGATTAATAGAAAGCCTGGAACAGTCTGGGTGGGAGGTGTTGTCTACCTGGGCCATGGGGGATGATCTGGATGCTCTGGCGCGAGCATCAGAAGCGGCTGTGAATCTGGTGGTTTCTTCCGTTGGTCTTCGCGTGGCGAAGGTCTTAGAGCAAAAGTTTGGGACACCTTATGTGGTCGGGACCCCGGTGGGAGATTTTGCAGAAGACTTGTCAAAGGCACTGGAACAGGCCGTAGAGAGTGGAAAAACATCGGTAGCTTACCTTGACAGAAGACTGTCAGGTGATGCTGAGATTACACTGATCGGAGAACCTGTTACGATGGGATCTCTGGCTGCGGCAATCGAACGTAAGACAAGGCAGCCAGTTCGTGTATTATGTCCATTGGAAGAGACCGATGGTTTACTGGCACCTAAAGATCTAGTGATTCGTGGAGAAGAAGAGGCAGAAGAACGGTTGAAAGATGCAAAAGTCATTGTTGCAGACCCACTCTATCGGCCGATTTGTCCGGCAAAGAGCCGATTTTACGAATTGCCTCACATTGCATTTTCCGGGCGGATCTACCTGAAGAGACTGCCTGCTCTGACAGATCTTTGCAAAGAATAAATAGGATGGGACTGTTTTATGCAGCCCATCCTGTTTTTTCAGTTTTTCAAAAGTTGGAATGGTACTTCCTAAAATTGACCTCCTGTGATATAATCGAATGTAGTCTGGAAGGATAGATAGCGACAATCCGAATATGTTACAGCAATGGAGGCAAGGATGGATACGCATGAGATATTGATGAAATTGAAAAATGGAGAGCTGTCTGTGGAAGAAGCAGAAGGGCATCTTAGAAGGCAGCCGTTCGAAGAATTGGGATATGCCAAGATTGATACCCACCGGAAACTGCGCTCTGGTTTCCCAGAGGTCGTATTCTGCAGTGGAAAGGCAGACGAGCATCTTCTTGAAATCTTTGGGAAAATATATGAAATGGAGGGAGAAGTGTTCGGGACCAGAGCGTCTCAGAGACAGTATGAGCTGTTAAAAGAAAGATATCCGGATGTTCAGTATGATACCGTGTCCGGAATCATCAAAATTGAGAATCCGGGGAAAGAAAAACAGGGATGTATTACCGTATGTACTGCAGGAACTTCAGACATTGCAGTGGCGGAAGAAGCTGCCCAGACAGCGGAATACTTTGGCTCTTATGTAGAGCGTGTATATGATGTGGGCGTCAGCGGCCTGCACCGGCTGCTTGCGAATCTGGATACGATTCAGAAGGCCAATTGTATCATTGCGGTGGCTGGAATGGAAGGAGCCCTGGCAAGTGTCATTGGCGGTCTGGTGGATAAGCCGGTCATTGCCGTTCCGACTTCTGTCGGGTATGGAGCGAATTTAAAGGGTCTGTCAGCATTACTGACCATGATTAATTCCTGTGCCAATGGAATTGCGGTCGTAAATATTGATAATGGCTATGGAGCAGGATATATTGCATCACAGATTAACAGATTGGGGGAACGGTAATGGGTAAGACACTATATTTAGAATGCTACAGTGGAATCAGCGGCGATATGACGGTCGGTGCTTTATTGGACCTTGGTGCGGATCCAGAGATTTTGAAAGAGCAGCTTAGAAGCCTTCCGGTGGAAGGATTTGATGTACAGATCAGCCGCGTGAAAAAGTCGGGCCTGGATGCCTGCGATTTTCGAGTTATCTTAGATAAAGAGCATGAAAACCATGATCATGATAATGGATATCTTTATGGTCATGATGACATGCAGATACATACACATGAGCATGGTGAACATATACACAGCCATGAAGAACATGAACATGTTCATGGAACACATGAGCACAGTCATGAAGGACATACCCATGATCACGGCCATGAAGGTCACGAACATCATCATACACATGAGCATCGTGGGCTTCCAGAGATTCTGGATATCATCTGGCATTCTGGAATTACGGAACATGCCAAAAAGATTGCGGTTGATATTTTTGAAGTACTGGCAGAGGCAGAAGCAAAAGCTCACGGCACCACACTGGAAGAAGTGCATTTTCATGAAGTGGGAGCAGTCGATTCCATTGTGGATATTGTAGCGGCTGCCGTATGCCTGGACAATCTTGATGTTACAGAAGTTATTGTACCTGAGTTGTATGAAGGGCGTGGAACCATCCGCTGCCAGCATGGCGTGATTCCGGTGCCGGTTCCGGCAGTGGTGAATATTGCGCAGCAGCATGGACTTACGCTGCATATCACAGAGACGGAAGCAGAACTGGTGACTCCGACCGGAGCAGCGATTGTGGCGGCAGTACGGACTTCGGATCATCTTCCGGGAAAATATAAGATTCGAAGAATCGGAATGGGAGCCGGCAAACGTGATTACGGAAGGACCAGTATTCTGCGGGGAATGTTGATTGAGCCGGAATCCGAAGAAGCAGATTATATCTACAAATTAGAGACGAATCTGGATGACTGTACGCCAGAGGCGCTGGGGCATGTAATGGAGCGTCTGTTCAAAGCCGGAGCCAGAGACGTGCATTATATTCCGGTATTTATGAAGAAGAACCGTCCGGCATATCAGATGAATGTAATCTGCAGTGAAGAAGATGTACCAAAGATGGAAGAGATCATCTTCCATGAGACAACGACGATCGGGATTCGCAGGGTGAAGATGGAGCGGACGGTCATGCAAAGAGAAATCTGCACAGTACGGACTTCTCTTGGAGAGGCAAAGGTCAAGGTCTGCAGATTAGAAGGATATGTCCGGGTGTATCCAGAATATGAAAGTGTCACTGCAATCTGCAGGGAAAAGGGACTCTCTTATCAGGAAGTTTGGAGCAGAGTCCGCCATGAGGCAGAAGATGAGGTGTTGTCATGAGTCCATCCGTTTTATGCTATGAAGAGAAAAAAGAGAAGCTAAAGCATCAGTTGGAGGAATATGCCAAAGAAGATCTGGTCGTAGCCTTTTCCGGAGGTGTGGACAGCAGCCTGATCTTAAAAATCGCCTGTGAAGCTGCCAGGAAGACCGGGCGAAAGGTTTATGGGATTCTGTTTCACGCAATGATGCATCCGTCCGGCGAGATTGACGGTGCCAGGACGGTGGCCGAAGAGGTGGGGGCTGTCTTTCATGTATTGGAAATGGATGAATTGAACGGAGCAGATATCCAGGATAATCCGGTAGACCGTTGTTATCGTTGTAAGAAATATCTCTTTCAGGAACTGAAAAAAGAAGCAGAAAGACTTGGCGTTCGCAAGATCCTTGAAGGGACAAATGAAGATGATCTGCATGTATATCGGCCGGGGATCCGGGCAATCCATGAACTGGGGATGATAAGTCCGCTGGCAGATGCAGGACTTACCAAAGAAGAGGTGCGCAGAATGGCAAAAGAGTATGGAATCTCTGTTGCGAAGAAGCCGTCCAGCCCATGTCTTGCTACCAGATTTCCTTATGGAACGAGACTGTCATATGAAGCGATGCGTAAGGTGGAGCAAGGAGAAGCGTATCTAAGATCACAGGGATTTTATAATGTAAGACTTCGGGTACATGGAGAGATCGCCCGAATCGAAGTAGATAAAGAGAATATGAAAAGTGTGATAGAACAGGGGGATGCCATTACAGAATATCTGAAAAAACTGGGATATACATATATTACATTAGATATGGAAGGATTTCGCTCGGGAAGCATGGATGTGTGGATAGAACAGAAGGATAATCAGGAATAGATTCATCTGGAGAATTTACAGAATGAAACAGTCCAGACATTGCATAGATACCATACACTTGATTGTATGTTATGCAATGTCTGGACTGTTGCACGACGTTGGCTTATTCAATTTTTTTCTCCTTATCTGTTCACATCAAAAATTTCGATTCTGATCAATGCGATTACCCCAAGTGAAAGCTCTCATAATATTCTGCCAAGAACGCTTCTAATTTCTTCAACATAATTAACATCTCCTTTTCTTTTTCTTGCTGATATCTTGTTCCTCTTTCTGATTATAATTTAACATTCTTTTGAAAAAAATGGAAATACATATAATAGACGCCTTGTGATACCTTATAAGTATAATAGAAATGGAAGATATGGCGTTCTGTTTGACATGGCGGGGAAAACGTGCTAGGATGCAAATGATTATTGAATCAGTAGAAAGGGAATGAGTTCATGACAAAGACAAGAGTAGATGTGTTTCGTATGGTAATGTTAGCAATGATGGTAGCGATTGGAGTCGTTATTTCACCAATTCTTAGAATAGAAGGAATGTGTCCGACAGCACATCTGATCAATATTGTATGTTCTGTATTGATGGGACCGTGGTATTCTTTGTTATGTGCAACTTTAATCGGAATCATCCGTATGATGTTTATGGGGATTCCGCCACTTGCACTTACAGGAGCAGTATTTGGTGCCTTTTTATCTGGTGTGTTTTATCGATTATCTAAAGGAAAGATAATCTGTGCAGTTATAGGAGAGGTGTTTGGGACTGGAATTATCGGTTCTATCGTCTCTTATCCGGTAATGGCTTTTCTGATGGGAAGAGATGGATTGACAGCCTTTTATTATACACCGATGTTTCTGGGGGCAACTTTGATGGGTGGTACCGTAGCATACTTTTTCTTAAAAGCATTGAGCCGTGCGGGACTGCTTGTCAAATTCCAGCAGAGTTTAGGAGGTCCGGTATATGACAGAAAGCATAAAATGGCTACAGAACCAAACTAAGAGGTGCAGGCCTTTAATTCATTGTATCACGAATCCCATTTCTATTCATGACTGCGCAAATGTGATACTGGCAGCAGGAGGACGGCCGATCATGGCAGAACATCCTCGTGAAGTAGCTCAGATTACGGCGAGTGCTGATGCATTGATGCTGAATCTGGGAAATATAACAGATGCCAGAATGGAGTCAATGAAGATAGCGTTAAAAACAGCGAAAGAGCGATCTATACCAGTGTTATTAGATCTGGTGGGTGTAGCCTGCAGTGATCTTCGAATGGCATATGTAAAAGAATTGTTCACAATAGGTTATCCGGCTATCTTGAAGGGAAATATGTCGGAGATTCTGGCGATGGCCGGAAGACCGTCGCACAGCATTGGGATTGATGCCGGAAAAGAGGATGCACTGACAGAGGCTAACAGAGAACAAGTCCTTCAGATCTTGCGTGAGTTTTCTATAAAAACAGGTACGGTTATTCTGGCAAGTGGAAAAGAAGATCTGATCGTGGGTGGACATCGTGCATATCTGATTGCAAATGGTGATCCGATGTTATCCGAGATTACAGGAACGGGCTGTATGTTGGGAGCTTTGTGTACGGCTTTCCTGGCATCTGACAGGGAAGAAGGAATTCATGCAGCTGTGCTGGCAGCTGCGTCTATGGGAATTGCCGGAGAACTTGCGGCAAAGGAATGCCCTGGAACTGGAACGTTTCAGGTAAGACTGCTGGACTGCCTGTATCAGCTCGATGAAGAGCTGATGACAGACAAGGCAAGAATCTATGATTTGTCGGATTCTACTTTGAGCATCCGATAACCAATACCAATATGCGTCTGAATATACTGGGGAGAGCCGGGGGCACTCTCCAGTTTTTTTCTAAGGGTTGCCATGAATACACGTAAGGATGCCACGTCATTTTCCCAACAGCTTCCCCATACGCTTTGGGTAATGAACTTGTGGGTCAGGACTTTACCAGTATTCTGTGCCAAAAGACAGAGAAGCTTGTATTCAATGGGTGTCAGATGAAGTTCTTCATTGCCAAGATATGCACAGTTTGCCGCATAGTCGATTCGAAGCTGTCCATTTACGAAGACGGCCTGCTGTGAATTATTGTTCTGCATGAGGGCAAGGCGTCTCTGAGTCACACGCAGTCTGGCCAACAGTTCATCGACGGAAAATGGTTTGGTCAGATAATCATCGGCACCGGCATCCAAAGCATCGATCTTGTCAGTATCTTCACTTCTCGCACTGACAACAATAATTGGAGTGTTAGACCAGCTACGGATACGGGTGATGACCTCGACACCATCAATGTCCGGCAGTCCCAGATCCAGAAGGATGATATCCGGATTGTGGGAAGCAGCCTCCATCACAGCATCTTCTCCGTTCTCTGCGGTGATAAAACGATAATCATGTGCTTTTAATGTGGTAGTGATCAGATTGCGTACAGGAGCATCATCTTCCACTACAAGTATCTGAATTTTATTCATGTAATACAATCTCCTCTCTTGGAAGGGTAAAGCGGAAGATTGCACCATGCGGCAGATTATCTTCCACATGAATGGTTCCGCCATGGGCTTCCACAATGGCTTTGCACAGAAACAGGCCCAGCCCCACACTGCGCCGGCTGTCAGCAATTTTATTCGATCCGCAGTAGAATTTATCAAAGATCTTATCTTTGTCTTCCTCAGAGATTCCGGGCCCATTATCGGCAACAGAGATTTCAGCCATGCTGCCTGTAGTGTAGGTAGAGATTGTGATAGAAGAATTCTGCGGGGTATATTTTATGGCATTATCTACAAGGTTTGCAATGACCTGTACGATCAGTTTAGTGTCAGCCTTTACCAGGATCAGATCATCCTTACAATCGACGGTCAGATGGTGCTGCTGAAGTTTACGGCTGCTGTACTGTACAACTTCTTCTATGATATCACTCAAAAGTTCCGTAGTGACACGAAGGGTCATGCGTCCCTCCTCTATTCTTGTGGCAGATAAAAGATTTTCGACCAGATTGATCAGCCACATAGAATCTGTATAAATATCCTCGTAAAGCTTTTGCTTCGTTTCTTCATCAAAATGACTTCCGTTGCTTATCAGATTACTGGCATTTCCGGAGATGGAAGTCAGAGGGGTCCTAAGATCGTGAGAAATCGTACGAAGCAGATTTGCCCGAAGCTGCTCACTTTTTGCCAGGATCGCAGCAGCTTCTTTTTCACGGATATTTTTTTCGTTTTCCAATGCCAGTGCACATTCACTTAAGATAGAAAGAAGGATACTGTGTTCAGAAGTATCTTGCAGATTATTTCCTATGTCAATCCCAATAACTCCATAGATACGGTCATTGACACGAAGCGCAAGATAGAAGAATCTGGAATCAGAAAAAAGCTTTGTAGTTGCCCCTGCAGAATGATTGTGCTTTAATACCCATTCTGCTGCGCTTGTCTCGATCTCTTTATTATAAGATGGAAAGTCCTTTCCATTTGCCGGAAATGTATGAAGCGTGGACAATTTTCCGTCTGAAGCCTCAAAAATAATGATATTACGGTTGGTAAGCTTGATAATCTGTGTTGCTGTAACCGTCAGAATCTGTACTTTATCATTGGCTTTTGCCAGGAGCTGGTCTGTATCCAGAAGGATTCTTGTACGTTGTGCACTTTTCGAAGACTGTTCTGCCTGTTCCTTATATCGGATAGCCAGAATTCCGGTAAGAAATGCTGTCAGAAACATGACCACAAACGTAACCGGATAGCCGGTATCATAAGCCGCGAAAGAAAAGCGGGGAACGGTAAACAGATAGTTGAAGATAAATACACTGGCAATCGATGAGACCAGACTGTACACCCAGTGGAAAGTAGCAATAGAAGTCAGAAGAACTCCCAGAATATATACCATAATAATGTTTGAGTCTGTAAATCCCAGATGATGGAATAAAAGGCACAAAAGAGTAGCACCCAACAAAATAACAACGCTTTTGGCAGCATTTTCCAGAATGCTGATGAGCTGTTTTTTCTTGTTTGTTCTGGCAGAATATGAGGTGTTAATTGTTATATCTTTATCCATAGTCTGATTCATGATTCATGTCCTCCGATATGTAGTATCCATTTTAGCACAGGCAGATACGTTTAGCTACCTTGAGTTTTTGAATCATGATTATCCGTAATCTGCGATTGATTTTCTGTAAGAAATTCATCGATTTGTTTCATAATAAAGTATCCGAATGAAAAAAGAGCGATTATCAGGATGATAAGAAACAGTTCTTTCATAGGATTACCACCTCCTCAAAAGGGCAGCGAAGAATCAGATATGAAAATATTTCTGAATCGTCTTTAAATGTCCAAGTACAAGAATCGAATTTTCTTCCGTCAGAAAGGTATCCGGTGTGATGTTCATATCCATTTTTCCGTTTACCCTGATTCCAAGAATATTCAGCCCGTATTTTTTACGGATATCTATTTGTAATACCGTCTTGTTGCACCATTCTTTTGGAATTGCCAGCTCGAAGATGGAGTAGTCACCATCTAGATCAATATAATCAAGAATATAATCCGAGGTACAACGGATTGCCGTCCATGCAGCTAATTGTTTCTCGGGATATACAACTTTATCTGCCCCATTTCGCAGTAAAAACTTTTCGTGTACACCGGTAGAGGCCCTGGCAATGACCTTTTTTGCTCCTAATTCTTTTAATAGAGAAGTTGTTTCCAGTGAGTTCTGAAAATTATCCCCGATGGCCACGATACATACATCAAAATTACGAATCCCCAATGTAGAAAGAAATTCTTCATTCGTACTGTCACCGATCAAAGCATTCGTAACGTAGGGAAGGATAGCGTTGATTCGCTCTTCATTATCATCAATTGCCATTACTTCGTGGTTAAAATCATTCAGTTTAAATGCAATATGTCGTCCAAATCTGCCAAGACCGATCAATAATATAGATTTCATAAGTTCCTCCTTATCCGACAGTCAATTTTTCCTGAGGTAATTTTACCGGAGACACACGCCGGTTAGACAAAGCTGCAAAAATTAATGTCAGTCCGCCGACTCTGCCCAAATACATCAAGAGAATCAGGATGCTATGTGATAATAATCCAAGCTGTGGAGTGATACCAAGCGTCAGCCCGACAGTACCTACAGCTGATGCTGTTTCAAATAAGCAAGTCAGTAGAGGAAGATCTTCTACACGACTGATAATGAGCCCTCCACTGAAAAATAAAGTACAATACATGGTCGCAATCGTTATCGTATTACGCACGCCATCCGGAGTGATCCTTCGTCCAAAAAATTGTGTATCTTCATTGTGACGGAAGACAGAGATGGAAGTGGACAGCATGACGGCAAGTGTTGTGGTCTTCATTCCACCGGCTGTGGATCCAGGAGAACCACCGATTAACATTAGAAAAATCATGAGTGCAAGCCCTGCTTCGCTGATCATCGTCAGATCAGTTGTATTAAATCCGGCTGTTCTTGGAGTAACTGCCTGGAATAGAGATATCCAGATGCGTTCTCCCACAGGCGTATCCGAGAATTCAAAAAAGAAAAAATATAGAGTGGGAAGCAGAATTAAAAATGAAGTCATCATTATGATAATCTTACTCTGCATCCGGTATCTTTTAATATTCAGTTTGTTGACCGTGATGTCATCCCATGTCAGGAAACCAATACCACCAATGATGATCAAAGCCATAATAGTCAGATTGATTACAGGTGTATTGGAAAAATGAGTCAGGGATGAATAAGGCGTTTCACATCCCATCAAATCAAATCCTGCATTACAAAATGCAGAGATAGAATGAAAAACGCTGTACCAGATTCCTTTCAAAGGCCCAAATTCTTTACAGAATGTAGGTGCCATGATAATAGAAGCAATCAGTTCGATTAAAAATGTCGTTTTCAAAATAAAACCAGTCAGCCGAACAATTCCGCCAACTTTGGGTGCGGAGATTGCTTCCTGCATGGTACTTCTTTGCTTCAGACTAATCTTCTTACCGGAAAATATTTCAATAGCTACGGCAAATGTTACGACACCCATACCGCCAATCTGTATCAAAAGAATGATAACCGCCTGTCCGAAAGTTGACCAGTAAGTAGCTGTATCATGAACGACCAGCCCAGTCACACAGGCAGCAGAAGTTGCGGTGAATAAAGCATCTGAAAAAAGTGGACTATGCCCATCCTGTGTGGAAAAAGGCAGCATTAACAATAAAGTTCCTATCAAAATAACGGCAGCAAAGCCAAGAATAATAATCTGTGCGGAAGTAAGTTGCTTTTTTAACTTGCTCATGTATCTATGCCAGCTCCTTAAATACACCAAAATAAAATAAAACAATGGTGTGCGCGTCAGTTTTACCGACACTTTCTTTCAGTATATTTTCGCACCAGTTCCATAAAATATGCATTAGGGCATGAAGTCTGGCATTAAGATTGTATAAAGAAAAAAGAAGGAATATATGGACAAAAAATGGACTTCATATCTTACAGAATCCTGAGATATGAAGTCCAAATATTCCATATAAACAATAGTGAAAACGCAGCAGGAGGGATTTGAACCCCCGGAGCCTTGCGGCTCTTCTGCTTTCGAGGCAGATGCCATCAGCCAACTCGACCACTGCTGCATAATAATTCTTTCTATGAATAGAAAGTACGCATGTATCGGTGCGCTTTTTCTATTATAGCATAAAATGACAGGAAGATGGAATACCTAATCTGAAAAACGTTTAGAAAAAGGAAAGAGGCCAGCACATGTGCACTGGCCATTGGAGGGGGATGAAAAAAATCTATATAAATTTTACTAATTGTTAGGCGAAGTCCGGTAACCATACCCTATGATAATAAAAGCACAGCTACCGTCTCCTTTAATTGATATCTTTATTATATAAGTGAAATGTGACGGGAATATGTCAAGAACTGGAAAAGTTTATAAAGTTTCTTAAGAAAAACATAAATTGGGGACGTAGTACTTTGCAAAAGTACTACGTCCCCAATTTAAAAATGTGGTGTACCCAAATGACAAAGAAATTGTTCATAATTTACACCATCATTGCAGGGAACATGTTCCTTCACAGAATCTAATAGCGCAAGTTCCAGGAATTCTCCAGCCAGTTGAATAACAGAGGAAATAGAATCGCCCCTGGCGATGCCTGCTGCTATACAAGAGGCAAAGAGATCTCCCGTTCCGGAATAACTGCCGCTGACATATGGAAAGGAAAAAAGAGAGGCACTTTCGCGGTTGATTAATAGATTGCCCATCGCTTTTGTTCCATCTTCTTTCTGAAAATGAATTCCGGTTACGATAATGTTCTGTGGTCCAGTTTTGCAGAGTTGCTGTCCAAGCTCTTGAATCGTGGAAAACAGTTCATCGGAATCTTTCATTTGGGTTATGTTCTGATAATTGGCGTCGGTCAACAGGCATAATTCTGTGAGATTTGGAGTGATGATATCGGCTCTTTGTACCAGTAGCTGCATTTGTTTTAATAAAGAAGGGGTATACATGGAATAGGTCTGTCCGTCATCCCCCATGACTGGATCCACCAGAAGAAAAGTATCAGGGGTATCAAAGGTATCAATAAAGCGAAAAATCTGGTTGATCTGCGCTACACTGGCAACATATCCAGTGTAGATTCCATCAAAATGTTGCCCCATCTTTTCCCATTCTGAACGAAAATATTCCATCTTATCTGTATAATCATCGCAGTAATAACTGGGATATTCTGTCTGTGCGGTCAATATTGCCGTGGGAAGCGGGCAGGCCTGCACGCCCATAGCAGATAGAACAGATATTGCAGCCGTCAAAGAGCAACGGCCAAATCCTGATAAGTCATTAATAACAGCTATTTTTTTTGTCATAATATGTAAACCTTCCTTAATATTCATGGGCTTATAGTAACACTAATAAGTTAGTTTTGAAAAGGAATGAGAAAAAAATAAAAAGAAAAAACAAAAAAATCAAAATAAATGTTGACAATGTAGAGAGACTAGGATATAATTTATTTTGTTGTGAAAATGATTCATAGTTGTGTGGGCGTAGCTCAGCTGGATAGAGCGTTTGGCTACGGACCAAAAGGTCGGGGGTTCGAATCCTCTCGCCCACGTTTTCAACCTCTTGCAGAGTTTTGTAAGAGGTTTTTTTATTATATACTGAAAATGTATGTGACACGGTTTTCAAATTTTATAATAATGCTAACAGGAGGAAATGAAATGGAAAAAATAAAGATAAACTGCGCAGTCTGTAACAATCAGTGTCAAATGGAGGTTGAGATTGAAGATGACGAGGTTGTAGATGTGACAGGAAACGGATGTATGAAGGGATATATCTATGCTCAGAATGAAGCGCTTGTAAATCTGCATAAATAACCAGATTTTTTGTGGACATTTATGTTGAAATATACTAAAATAGTAATATCGACAGCAATTTTAAGGAAGGAAGGGAACTAGTTTATGGAAAGAAATGTTATCGTAGGACAGTCAGGAGGCCCTACAGCAGCGATTAACTCAAGTCTTGCAGGAGTTTATCGTACTGCGAAAGATCGTGGAGCTAAGAAAGTGTATGGTATGCTTCATGGAGTAGAAGGATTATTACAAGAGAAGTATATCGATCTTTCTGATCATATCAAGACCGAATTGGATGCAGAATTATTGAAAAGAACACCGGCGGCATTTTTGGGGTCATGCCGCTATAAACTGCCAGAGATTCATGAGAACCGTGAAGTATATGATAAGATCTTTGCAATTCTTGAAAAATTAGATATTGAAGCATTTATTTATATTGGTGGAAATGATTCTATGGACACCATCAAGAAGTTGTCTGATTATGCAATTATTACAGGTTTCCCGACAAGATTCATCGGATGCCCGAAGACAATCGATAATGACCTTGCACTTACAGATCATACACCTGGATATGGAAGTGCAGCGAAGTATATTGGTACTTCAATGAAAGAGATTATCCGTGACAGCTTCTGTCTGGAATATGAAAAAGGTATTGTTACGATCGTAGAGATTATGGGACGTAATGCCGGTTGGCTGACTGGTGCTACAGCTTTGTCAATGGGTGAAGACTGCGAAGGTCCTGATCTGGTATATCTGCCGGAGATTACATTTGATCTTCAGAAATTCAGCGCAAAAGTAAAGGCTCTTCTGAAGAAGAAGACATCCATCGTAGTCGCAGTATCAGAAGGTATCCGTATTGCTGATGGAAGATATGTATGTGAATTGGGTAACAGCATCGACTTCGTTGATGCATTTGGACACAAGCAGTTATCAGGAACAGCATCATATCTTGCAAGCTTCATCGCAGGTGAGATGGGATGTAAGACTCGTGCGATCGAGCTGAGTACATTACAGCGTTCTGCTTCTCATGCAGCATCCCGTGTAGATATTCTGGAAGCATACCAGGTAGGCGGTGCAGCTGTTAAGGCAGCAGATGAAGGAGATTCCGGTAAGATGGTTGTTCTTCAGAGATTATCTGATGATCCATATCAGTGTGGAACAGAAGTGAAAGACGTTCACAAGATCGCTAACGATGAGAAGCTTGTTCCAAGAGAGTGGGTAAATGAAGAAGGTACTTATGTAACCAATGAATTTATTTCTTATGTAAGACCGCTGATTCAGGGAGATGTATCACCGGTTATGGTAGATGGTATTCCAAGACATCTGTATACACCGAAGGAATTAAGCCACAGAACAAAATAAAAGAAGGAATGAGGATGCCTGCCACAAAATAAGGTGACAGGCATCCTTTTTGCAACTATCCATTTGGAGAAAGCTTCCGATAGAAAGTCCTGTAGGCTTCGAAATGTTTCTTAAAATATGGCAAAAGTACTTGCTTTTTGGAAAAGAATCCAGTAATATATGAATCACTCTATAATTCGAAAGAATCTATTTTATTCTCTTAGTTTTATTCTCTTAATCTTATTCAGATGTTTATCCAAGAGAACAGGTAATTTTATAGGAAGATGAGGTGATGTAAGTGGTACCAAAAGAGGGCTATGATGTGCTGCGTCTGGTTGAGCATGGACAGACCTGTTATATCAGCTCGGAGTATGTGGATGGCAGAATACTGGCGAATTGGTTGAGATATCATCCACATGTCTCAAAAGAACGGTTGCTGGGGTGGGTTCAAATGATTGCAAAACAGCTGGGAATGATTCATAAGTGTCGAAAAAAGCCGTTTTATCAGTATGTGAATCCATATAGTGTTGTTATCACAGAGGAAGGAGACCTATATTTTTTAGATTTTGAGGCGCAATCCAATGAAGAGATGCTTCGGTTTATGCGAAGAAGGGTGGTGCGCGAATATTTTCTTCCGGCGGAAGAGCCGTATTATCAAAAAGCAAGCATAAGTCTGGATATTTATGGATTTGGAAGGACAATACAGTATCTGCTCGCCGTCTCAGAGCCAGATCCACCTTTGACGAAAAAAGAAGAAAAGAAATTTCAGAAAATCATATCGAGATGCCTAAAGAGGCAGTCCAAGAAATCATATCAAAATGTATCAGAAATTCGAAAACATATCCCAATCATGAAGGAAAAAACAAAGCGGACATACAGCAGAAGAACAAAGTTCTTTTTTGCTGCAGGGGTAATAATTATAATTGCGTCTGTATGTATGATTGCATTTTCCAAAGAAAAAGATCAAGGCAAGAAGGCAGCCATTACTACAGTTGAAGAACCAAAGGAGGAAAATGTATCTGAAAAAAAGGAGATTCAAAATGCATATCTTGATCTTGTATTTGAGTATTTTTTAGAACTAAATGATTGTAAAAAAAGCCTGGAATATCTTGAAAAAATAAAAAAAGAAGATGAACAAGCAAAAGATCTGGAAGTAATCATAAAGGCTGTGGAAAACGAAAAATCAGAAATAAACCGAACCGCACTTAAGAATCATCTGAAAAGTCTGGAAGAAAGTATGATTCAGGAGAAAGCAGACCAATACTGCCAGTGCCTGATCCGTGGATATGGAATGTTAAGTGGTGAGCAGGCGGCAGAGAATATTCTGCGTCTTGGAAACCAATATCTGGAGCAAGAACATATTGGAAAAGAGGGGGAAAAAGAGGTAAAAGAATATATGGCTTCTTCCTGTGAAACGTTGGATAAAGTGAAGGAGGCGGCAGAACTATATGAAGGAGTTATGGAATTAGAAACAGATGTCTATAAGAGAGAAGAGTTATACAAAAAGATAGCAATGTTATATGAATCTTGTGAAGAAAAAGATATGGCGTTAGATACTTGTGTTCAGGGAATTGAAGAATTGGAGGATTCTGTTGAACTTAGACTATTGCATATCCGACTCATATGCAAAGATTCATCCGTTGACCGTAGTTTCTGCGCTCAGACAGTGCAGGAATATATGCGAAAAGTTCCAGAGATTCTAGAGAATGAAGAGTTTCAAAAATTGCAACAGGAATACGAGATTCGAATAGAAGGTGAGGAAGTATGGGTAGGAAATTCAAATGGATAATAATAGGATTGATGATTCTTGGATTGTCATACTGTCAGCTGTCATTTTGGGGCAATGTAGTATCGGCTAAAGAGGAAGAATTTGTTGATGATGAAGAATCTGCAGATGAAAATGAAGAGAAGATTGAAAAGTTTCAACTTGCGATTCCGCCAGAAGATGGAAAGAATGGGTATTATGTTACCAGACCAGAAGTAGAATTGTGTCATGTAAGTAAAGTCGGGGTGACCAAGTATTGTTTTACGGACAGTAATGGACAGAGTATGGAAGGAGTATTGAGTCAGGAAAATGAAAAAGCCAGTATTGAAAAAGAGAGATTTCAGGAAGGGAAGAATCATTTGTCCGTATGGATGGAGGATGCAGAAGGAAACAGACTGGAAGAAAGCTCAGTGGAAAAGGATTTTCTGATTGATACGAAGGCTCCAACATTATACTTGCAAACGCCCCGTGGAGAAGGTTCATGGTATCAGAAAGAAGTTGTATTGAAAGCTTCGGCTGAAGATGGAGAACAAGGAAGCCAAATTAACTGGTTATCTTGTACATCTGGTGATCGGGTCCTTGGAGGAACCAGCGAATCTATGGCAGATTTTCGTATTCATCTGGAATCTACTGCAGGAGAAGCGGTGTACGTGACTGTAGGAGTCAGTGACCGTGCCGGAAATTATACGGAAAAGAGCTGCAAATTGTATATTGATCATCATTCGCCTCAAACTATGATCGAAGGAATTCAAAATTACATGATTACCAGTCAGCCGGTAGAGGTGACTTA
This sequence comes from Bariatricus sp. SGI.161, assembly GCF_050313695.1. Lineage (NCBI taxonomy): Bacteria > Bacillati > Bacillota > Clostridia > Lachnospirales > Lachnospiraceae > Bariatricus > Bariatricus sp. SGI.161. The sequence continues at coordinate 4,614 of NZ_JBNPLX010000033.1, read as the reverse complement.
TCGGGTAACAGAAGACAATCTGATTAGGAAGGCAAGTGCATGTGCAAAACGAAAAGATCCAGCCGGAAATATGACTGTGCTGGAAGTTACTGACTGGTTCGAAAGTGGTAATGAGTATTCTGCAAAACAGTTTTTGACAGAAGATGGAATCTATCAATTAGGAGTGAAGGCTGCTGATTATGCGGGTTATGAAGATAATAATGAAGCGCAGGTAATTATTGATAAAGAGAATCCCGTGATTCGTTATGTGGATCGGCTTCATCAACAGTATTTGAAAAGCTTCTGCTGGAATTATCCAATAGAGGAGTGGATTCTGGACTTTACCAGTTATACATATTCTGTTTCTCTCGATGGGAAGCTGTATCATCTAGGAGAAGAAATATTGGCAGAGGGTGGACATATCTTGGATGTAAAAGCAATTGATTCTGCTGGAAATATTGGTACGGCAAAGGCATATTTTGTCATTGATCATACAGCCCCTCAGGTGGTGTTCTCCAATCTGGAAGACGAAAAGACATATGAAGAAGAGAAGGATTTCCAGATTACACTCTCTAATCAGGAAGATTTTATTAAAGAAATACGAATCAACGGAGAGGTACAGAAAACAAATTCACGAAGTAAGATATATCAATATACAGTTCAGGAATATAGAAATTATGAGATTATTGTGAAAGCATATGACAGAGCTGGTAACCAGACAACAGAACGGATTTCATTTGATATTGTACCAAAAGAAACAGCATTTCAGAAGATTACCAGACCAATGCGAGAGAAGATTGTCCCATCGCAAAAGAAGGAACAGAAAGAAAATAAGCCATCTGTTCAGACATCTTTCGTTAAAAAATTGTGCTTTATTGGCATCGGTATTCTGATCCTTATGATTGGAAGTGTCATGATTGGGTGGGCTGTTAAGCAGAGGCGTAATTTGAAAAAAGAGTTGTGAAAATAGTCGCATTATGGTATGGTTTATATAGTTAAATGAATGTGCCGAGATGAGAGAGCGAATGATTACAACAGCGATACTGTTGTTTAGTTTGCTCTTTTTTTACAAAAAGAGGTATGGAGAATGAAAGTAGGAGGAAGCAAGTTATGGCAAAGTATGTAATGGCTTTGGACGCAGGGACAACAAGTAACCGTTGTATTCTTTTTAATGAAGCGGGTGAAATGTGCAGTGTAGCACAGCGTGAATTCAAACAATATTTCCCACAGCCCGGATGGGTAGAACATGACGCAGATGAAATCTGGGCGAGTCAGCTGGGAGTGGCAGTAGAAGCGATGAATATGATTGGAGCGACAGCAGAAGATATTGCGGCAATTGGAATTACCAATCAACGTGAGACTGCAATTGTATGGGATAAAAATACAGGAGAACCTGTATATCATGCAATCGTCTGGCAGTGCAGAAGAACTTCTGAATATTGCGACACCCTAAAAGCAAAAGGGTTGACGGAGAGGTTCCAGAAGAAGACCGGACTGGTGATTGATGCATATTTTTCAGGAACAAAGGTAAAATGGATTCTTGACCATGTACCGGGAGCTAGGGAGAAAGCTGAAAATGGAGAGCTGCTTTTTGGTACAGTAGAGACATGGCTGATCTGGAAACTGACGAAAGGGGCAGTTCATGTGACGGATTATTCTAATGCTTCCAGGACAATGCTTTTTAATATCAATACATTGGAGTGGGACGATGAGATTCTGGAAGAATTGAATATTCCCAGGTGTATGCTTCCGAAAGTTAAGCCTTCAAGTTGTGTATATGGAGAGGCTGACCCTTCGTTCCTTGGGGGGCCGATCCCAATTGCCGGTGCAGCAGGAGATCAGCAGTCGGCGTTGTTCGGACAGACTTGTTTCCGCCCGGGAGAAGCGAAGAATACATATGGAACAGGCTGTTTCTTACTGATGAATACAGGAGAGCAACCTGTGTTTTCTAAAAATGGTCTGGTGACAACGATTGCGTGGGGATTGGATGGCAAGGTCAATTATGCATTAGAAGGTTCCATCTTTGTGGCAGGGGCTGCAATTCAATGGTTAAGAGATGAGATGCGTTTGATTGATTCAGCGGCAGATTCGGAATATATGGCGAAGAAAGTAAAGGATACGAACGGATGCTATGTAGTGCCGGCATTTACTGGACTGGGAGCACCACATTGGGATCAATATGCCAGAGGAACAATCGTGGGACTTACCCGAGGAGTGAATAAATACCATATTATCCGGGCAACCTTGGAATCACTGGCTTATCAGGTAAATGATGTTCTAAAAGCAATGGCAGCAGATTCCGGTATCTCATTGGAGGCATTAAAAGTAGATGGTGGAGCCAGTGCGAACAATTTTCTGATGCAGACACAAGCGGATATTATCAACGCACCGGTACTAAGACCACAATGTGTTGAGACGACTGCTATGGGAGCGGCGTATCTGGCGGGCCTGGCAGTAGGATATTGGAAGAATAAGGAAGAAGTCATTCAGAACTGGGCAATTGATCAGACATTCCATCCGGTGATTGCAGAAGAGGAACGAGAGAAGAGAATCAAAGGATGGAATAAAGCTGTCAAATACGCATATGGATGGGCCAAAGAAGATACAATTGAATAGATAGTTGCATCATCTTCTATCTGCTGACGATCATAATTGCGGCACCTAATATAACTAATACGATACCAGTTGCACGATTGAGGGTTGCGGCACTTGCTTTGTTGGCGAACCGTGCGGCAATTCTTGCCCAGAGTAAGGTGGACAATACACAGAAAACCAGACACCAGAGGTCTGGAAATCCACCAATTGCAATGTGACTGGCTGCACCGGTAAATGCGGTAAACGTCATAATGAATACACTGGTTCCTACTGCGGTCTTCAGTTCATATCCAAGAACACTGGTGAGTATCAGAAGCATCATCATACCGCCGCCGGCACCGATAAATCCACAGATAAAACCAATCATAATTCCACAGAACACTGACTGAATGAAACGCTTGCGAGGGCTTACTGCTTCCATGCTTTCTTTTGTAGTCATGACAGGTTTTACAATGAATTTGACACCCAGAAGGAAAGTCATAACCATGGAGAAGTTTCCCATGGTCTGGTTAGGAACCAGACTTGCAATCCAACTTCCGACCAGCGTAAAACATAAGACAGATATCATCATGACAATGCCGTTTTTGATATCCAGGTTCTTATTCTTTCCATAAGTATAGGCACTTATTGCACTTGCCAGGACGTCACTTGCAAGTGCAATTCCGACTGCCTCATAAGCTGGCATATGAAGAAATGCAATCAACATAGGGCTTATGACTGCCGCTGCACTCATACCGGCAAATCCAGTACCAAGTCCTGCACCGATTCCGGCGATAAAGCAGACAATAAATTTCGTAAGCATTAATGTTCCTCCTCAAAATAATGATGAATGTTATAATCTATCTGTGCAAAAAGACGGTTCAAAGTCTGAAGGTCTTCAAAAGAAAAATCCTCAAGCAGCAGCTGACCAAAAGTTCTTTGCGCATTTCGTCCATCAGAGACTGACTTTCCCAGAATTGAGCAATCATGAGATTCTCTCTCCTTGAAATATTGTTCTAATTTGAACTATAATAGATGAAGATATTGAAAATGTCAATAGGTGTGGAAAATGGCTTGACGGAAAGAAAATCAAATAATATAATTCATATTAAAATGATATGAATTATAAGAAAAGAGGCGATATCTTGAAAAATCCACTTCATTATCAATTGTCTGAATATGACTGCGGACCAACTGCAATGCTGGATGCGGTTAGCTTTTTGTTTCCGCGGGAAGAGATCTCACCAGTAGTAATAAGAAATATTATGTTATACTGTTTGGACTGCTATAATTGCGAAGGTATTATGGGGAAAAGTGGCACTTCAAGTGCTGCGATGATGTTTCTTAGTAATTGGCTGAATGGGTTCGGAAAAGTTGGTCAGTTGCCAGTTTCCAGTCAATATCTTTCGGGAAAAAGTGTATGGATTGGAGGAGATAGCCTGATTAACGATGCTCTTTGCCGTGGTGGTGCGGTTGTTGTTCGTCTGTATTTTGAGTGTGCACATTACGTATTGCTGACTGGAACACTGAGTGGAAAGATTCTGATGTTTGATCCATATTATGTGAAAGAGCCATTTACAGAGGCAGGGATTGTGATGGTAGATGATCATCCATTTACATATAATCGAATCGTAGATGAACAGTGTTTTAATCGGGAGACAACAGAATTATATGCATTAGGTCCGATGGAAGATAGAGAAGCAGTTATTATATTTAATGAAGATACGAAGAAGACCGCAGAAAAAACGATTGAATACTTTATATAGAAGATGTCTGAAAACGAAAAATACCATAAAAAGGGAGGATGCCGGGTAACTGTTCTACCAGTTCCCGGCATGTATTATGAAAAAGTTTATTTGGATCTTATAGGTTTATAGTGGAAAGAATAGGCGTATTTTAAGGCGATTCAGAGGTTTTAAGTTTAGAGACCGCCATGGAAATGTATTAGATGTGGTGTAAAAGTGGTGTAGCGTTGTCCTATGGTTGCTGAGCAACGTTTTAGTGTTGAATTAGATTTTATACAAGATTCTGGATACTGTTGTAGATGTTTTTTTAAAGGAG
>NZ_JBNPLX010000032.1:0-33583 GCF_050313695.1 Bariatricus sp. SGI.161 | reverse complement strand
TGCGATTTTAGGCCATCACTTTTTATATTATCAAAATATTTGATTCTATTCATGAAGATGAGTGTTATTTACCTTTATTTCTTCTATTTTCCCATCTACTATATGAATGATTTTTGTGGCATATATTTCCAACGAGGGATCATGGGTAACCATAATTATAGTTTTTCCTTCTATATACTTCTTTTTCAATAATTCCATAACAATTCTACTATTATTTGAGTCTAAATTTCCTGTTGGCTCATCAGCAAGAATTATTTTGGGATTGTTTATTAATGCTCTGGCAATAGCTACTCTTTGTTTCTCTCCACCAGATAATTGCGACGGCCTGCTATGAACCTTATCACCTAATCCCACTACTTTAAGTAACTCTTCTGCACGTTTATTTCTTTCTTTTTTCCGTTCACCAGCATATCCTGCCGGAACACACACATTTTCCACAATATTTAATTCATCTATCAAATAAAATGATTGAAATACATATCCAAACATCTTATTTCTAAGCTCCGCATGTGCATTATCATTCATATCTGTAATGTTTTCCCCATTTAAAATGTAGTTACCTCCTGTCGCTCTATCAATTAATCCTAAAATATTAAGTAGTGTAGTTTTTCCAGATCCTGATGTTCCGGAGATAATCACAAACTCTCCATCTTGTATTTCTAAATTCACATGATGCAATACATCATGTGAATTTTCTTTATTTATGTACGTCTTACATATATCTGATAATTTAATCATTCTACCCCTCTACTTTTCTGTCTGTACCAGCAAACTGTAAATTGTATTGTTTCGGATTTTAACAATTAATAAACTACTTAAAAACAAGATAAGTGAAAATAAAGCTAATATAATACTTACCAGCATTTTTATACTCACCTGCACTGGCAGACCAAAATCCACAGTTTTTGTTATTACATTTCCAATAAGCATACCAGCCAAACCACCTACAATGCATATTCCCGAAATTTCTATTATGATTTCCTTTTCAAGATCTCGCAATTTTGCTCCACATGCAGCACATATTGCAAGTTCTTTTTTCCTCTTATAAAAAAACAATTGCATAACACCAGTAAACCCTATTGTCATCACAAACATTAAAATCATTGCAACTTTTCCAAAATATCCCGGCACCATCGCTAGATACTCTACCGTATACTGTTTTTGAAAAGATTCATTGATAAAATAAAAACTATAAGCTTGTTCATATTTATCTTGCAAGTAATTCAAAATCTTTTCTATCATTTCTTGAGAAGCAACATCTTTACCAATCAAAACACCTGAATAAACACATTCTCCTTCTTCTGATTTAAATAATTCTTCCATCGGAAACACTTTATACGTTTTCTTATCATATTGAGATGCATGATTAGTAAATATGTAGTCATTTTCATGCGCCTTATTTCCAGAAAATACAACTTTATGTATGATTGTTATACATTCGATTTTATTTCCAACCAGTCTGTCCAACTCCAAGACATCCTCTTCATCCATTTCAAAAGGAGTCGATATATTTTCTTTGGGTTCTGCCTGTAAAACCACTTCTTTTCGTTGTAATTCCGATTCAATTTTTTGCTTCTCCTGCTGTCCAAAAAAATAGTAATTTAATGCAAGCGTAATAAATACAACTCCTATGCATATTTCCAACAACAGAAGTAAGTAAATTCCTAAATGATACTGATATTTCTTTAGTACTTTAAAAAATATATATTTCAATATTACTCACCTTCTTTTTGTAGTAACAAATATATAGGTTGTTTCATAAAGTTGTGTGTAAGTAAAATACTTAGAATAAAACAAAACGCAACAGAAATTCCTGCAATTCCCAGTATACTGACAAGATCATACGTAATCTCCTGTGCAAGATTCATGTATTTTATAATACTTTGAAATGTAACAATTAATAAGACCATAGCCATACACATATCATGAATACATTCTTTCATAAACAGAAAATATACATCCACCTTTTTTGCGCCTACAGCTCTCCTTATCGCATATTGTTCTTTTTTCCGGTTCATCATACCTAATAACAAAACGAATATATTTATTATCGAGAATACAGATACCCCTATACCGCCTGCCACTCTTGACCAGATCATTTTTTTCACAAATAATCTGCTTTCTTTTTTCCCTTCCGTCAGATTCCGTTCCGTTACTTCCTTTCCTTTTAAAATCTCCTGAAATCTCACACTAATCTGTTCTTTTACTTTCGCATCAATGTTTTCGTTAATGAGAATCTCCTGCTGCATAAATTGATCAGGATAAATCAACGGATACATTTCATAAGGCACATACATTATGTTTCTCCCAAATTCCCGACTTATACCTATAATCCGAAAACTTGTTTGATACATTCTGATTTTATCATTTATTTCTAATGATGCAGCATTAGCAACACTGTCCGAAATAACACAAACCGGTTTTCCTTCAAATAATTCGTTAGCATTAAAAAATCTTCCTTTCAGCATGCTTTTCCCATAAAAAGAAAATATTGCTCCTCCACATCCTTTTATTGTAGTATCTTTCTCAACAGAAATACCCGGAATAATCTCATCCCGACGGAATTCATAGGCAACATTATCAGTCTCTATCTGTTCTATCTCTTTTCGTTGTTGCAAACTGATAGTTTCTCCATAATATAATAATCCCTTTCCTTGTTCTAAATCTTGTGAATATACATTTTTTAACTGTTCATAAAAACACCTTGCATTAGAAAGACAATATGCAGGAAGCAATAGTGAAAGATAAAATGATATAATTATAATTTTCCTTTTCCATAACATCTCGATATAATGACCACTTTTCATATCAATCATCCTACTTTTTTCTCATACAAAATATTTCACCTGTAGATGGATTACTTATCCAAACTGCTTCTTCTCCCTGAACAGCCAGATAATTTCTAAGATCCGCTTTCTGTTTCCATTCATCAAACTTTGCGACTTGCTTTTCGTATTCTCCATCCTTGCCAAATATATATACTTTTAACAACTTATTAGAATTCAATACTATACTATCTTCTGTTACAACAAATGCATTTATAACCAACCCTTCTGGTAATTCACATAATGGATACATTTTATCTTTTTTTATCTGAAACAAATTGTTTTTACCAGCAATTACAGTCATAATCTTTTCATTAGGATCAACCGCGATATTTCCTCTATTTACAGCATATATTTTTCCGTCCCTGCCATAAAGTGAACCATAATAGTTTTCCTCGATCCTCACCATTTCCCCATTCTTCCATTTATCAATACTTCTTGAAGTTAGTGAATCTCCACACAAATAAATAGTATCTTCAGATTCTACTGCAATATTTTCATAAACAATAGAGGGATCACTCTCATTTTCAGTTTTAATTTCTTTCACAAATTGAAAATTTTCATCTAAAACCTGAACTCTTTTGTTTCCTGAATCTATTATATAAATCATATTTCCAAAAGCCGCTATTCCTGTAGGGTTCATAAACTCTACTTTACCATTACCCATAGTACCTATACATTTCAACATATTACCCTCATAATCTGAACATACTATTTGGCTGCTATCCTTATCTACGACTAACAGATCTTTTTCCCTGCACAAAATTCCGGCTGGTGAAATTATCTCTATATCCTTTATCGTCCAAGCTATTTTTTCATAGTCTTTATTATTGTCGGACAATAAATCATTATCATATTTTATTTCACTTCCTCCATCCTCAAGCATTAAAACGGGAAATAAATCTTTTTTTGTATCTTCTACCAAACTCTTATATTCTTTTTCTATCTTTTTTTCAGAACTGCATCCCATCATATTCACACTTAGAATTAACATACAAATAACTAATATTTTTTTCATAATCTCGCCACCTCATATATTCTTTTGGATAACAAAAGATCAATAATCAATTTATGGAATGTCCTAAGACATTCCATAGTCATTTAACAGCAACCCGGCTTTATTTTTGTATACGGCTGTTTCTCATATCCTGTAGAATTGCAAGTTCGATCCCGATAACCTTTCAGATATTTTGTATGCAAAATTGCACCAGGACCACATAATGGATCTGTACAAGATGTACTTGTTTGATGGAATACCCAAGATGTACAATTATCCATTGGCTGTATTGCTCCCTCTCCGCTCGCCGCAAATACGGTCATTCCGTTTACAAGCAATAACATTGCAAACATTGTTGCTACTACTTTTTTCTTCATAGTGTTTACCTCCTTTGCTTTTATGGTATATTTACAAAGTATCTCTACTTTAAAGTAGCCTAACTATTATTCACTTAACATAACTTCTTTCAATTTGTCTACCGGGGTATTTCCAATAATCTTTTCATTTTCATCTAAAATCAAAAAACTTGGATACCAATCTATATTATATATTTGTGCAAACAAACTGTTTATATCAACTAATTCTTCTGAGCCATATGCTGCTTCTTCATAAAGTTTTTTAATTTCAAATCTATCATATACTTCTTCATCAATCACTTTATCGGCAGCTTTACAATCTTTACATCCTTCCATCGCAAAATAAATCATAGATTGTTTTTCAGACGTTTTTGAAAAAAATGTTTTTAGATACTGATTGGATTTTTTCACTATTTTACCCCTATCGATACCATTTAATGATAGTATTTTTTTATTAATTTTTTTCATATCTGTAGTAGTAAATACCACTTTTCCATTTGAATCTATAATAAATCCGGCCGGGCTATCACTTAATGCAAGCTTTTCTTCTAATGAATATATCTGTGCTTCATTTATTCCCAATTTTTCATATTTTTCTTTAGGCATTCCGCCGCCCCATAAGACAACTACATCAATTTGATCTTCATAAATTTTACTCATTCTTTCCACTACTTCTAGTTGTCTATAACATGCGCCACACATGCTATCTAAATATAATACTAATAACCTCTTATTCTCATTTGCTTTAAGGCTCACACTTGTTCCTTTTGAGTTAGATACTTCTAATTTCGTAAAATCATCTCCATAATTAACATATATTTTTTCTTCTTCTATTTCCTTTACAGCGGATTTTCTACCTAACAAATATCCACACACAAGTCCTAATGATATAGTAAATAAAGAAATAATAATAATTTTTTTCATTCAACTTCCCTCTTTTCTTACATCTTTTTTACATCATAGTATTTTGTCATATACTTTTCAATCACTTGACCATAACTGTGTGTTTTTTGACCATGACTTTTTTCAATCTCTATATATCAAATAATAATATATCATTCCTCCATATCCATTCATGAATCCCGGATTCAATATTTCTTGTGGCAACAGCTTTATACATTCGTTAATATTAATGTCCGTAAATTCATCTATTTGATTTAATATCCATAGATTACCACAAATACCATGACACAAACTCCAACTGTCTCTTTTCCAATACCTTTTTAATTTTTCATATGCTCTGGAAATATCTTTTTCGAATCTCTTCTTCCACATCTCATCATCCACTAGTGCATTACAATATATTCTTGAAATCAATATGCCTCCTGCTCCATGGCACCATGCCACTGCTCCAATCTGTTCTTCATCTGAACTACCACATCTCACATCTAACCAGTTCTGGATGTTTACATCATATAGTGATTCTTCATATTGCCATATTTCTTCTGCCATTTCTTTGTATTTCTTTTTTCCGGTTTCTTTCCACAGCTCAACCACCGGCATAAGTATCCCTGCATTCCCATGTGCCATTCCTGACATTGGCGGTAGATCATCTACTATTCGCCATCCTATTCCTTTCTGTTGTTTTTCACTATTTTTTTGCAATATTTCTATTGCTTGTTCCGCTATATATAGGTACTGACTATTACCTGTATGCTTGTACAATTTTAATAATACATATGCTGCCCCGGCATTTCCTGAGAGCATATCATACCGCTTATCCCGATCAATTAATTTTTCCACAATCTGTGCATGTTGTTCCGCATAATTCAGATAACGAATATCCTTACTTTTCTCATATAGTATTAAATATACATACACAATAGAGCTTTCCCCATCATATGCTCCCGTTGCATCCGATTGTAAGTTATTAATGGATTTCGTACCTGCTTCCGAGTATCTAAAAAGCATTTTCTGCAATGCATTAAAAATGTTCTCAACTTTTTCAGAACATGAAAACTGCTTTAACTCATGAAAGAGGAGTAACATGCCTGACAATCCACTATATAAGTACATTCCCATAGCTCCTATATTCCATGTCATCTGTTTTTCTGTAGAAAGCTTTGTCTGACACCAATTTACTTCTGTTCTTTCTTGATTCCAGACAGCCTCTTCTACCACACGATCTATAAGATGCTCTATCTGCCTGTTATATTTATTTTTAGTCTCCTTGGTGGATGATGATATCGAATTTTCACCCACATAATACGTTCCATTTTCATATTTTTCCCGCGAACTTGGCATTAATTCTAATGCTGTTTGTATATATCGCTGCTGTTTCTTCATATCAGCTTCATTTAAATCATCTATTTTCTTTAACAAACTATTAATAGGAGCTTCCTCAAAATACTCTCCAAGTTCATCGCCCATCCCCGAATACAATTTTTTATCATTTAAATGATATTCATAGTACGGGATATCACCATGTGAAAGACAATTCATCTCATCTTTTGCAATTCTATCTTCCGATTCACTTCTTCCTTTTAACATGGATATAAAGAAAGCTTCACGTTCATTTTCATCCATCAGCAAAGACGGATGGTAAGAACTGGACAAAATCATACTATATCGTTGGGTATCTGCAACCAGCATACGACTTTTTAAAAAACTTAATTTTTCTATCTTCTTTTTAAATTCTTCCTTATGCCACAACACATACTGATAAGCCAACGAGAAGCCTTCTAAAAATTTCTCTTCATATTTGACTGGAGCTGGAAATCTATTCTGCAACATAACTAAATTTTGTTTTTTTGTTGCTTTTGGATAATCATAACTAATATGCATATCTGAGGTTTCTGCTTTAGAGACAATCGGTATTTTAAAAGGATAATAGTTTCCAGTGCCACCGCTGATTCCACTATTATCAATTCCATATCCATCTTTATTCCATGTATAAATAGGCAACAAACCAGTAAATAAAACCGAATGAGCCAATTGATACTTCACTTCTGCATCAGCAGTGATTCTTTCTTTTGACGGTTGGACATTAACTATGGTTTCTAGATCAATAAGTACAGGATATTCTCCTGATGCAATGATATTTTCACAATGCAAATCGTGTGTTCCCAAAAAATATGCCAGAAATAATTGGACACCTATACGTTTATAGTACTTTTTTATCCCATCTTCAGTTTTACAGCTTTTATATTCCACAATTGAACACCAGCTATGATCTTCATAAGATAAAAATTTATAATCCAATTGATCTATTTTTAATCCTCGACTCATCCAGAGAAGTAATTCACCAAATTGCTGCTCATTTTCCATTGAGTGTGGTTTATATAATATCCCACTTCCATCATTTAAGCGCACTTTAACAACATGCCTTCCTCCCCTATGCACATCTGAATGCTTACTTTCAATACTGACAATCTTTAAAGAACTATTCGCTCCACATAACTGATCACTAATTGCTGCTCTATGTTTTGAAAAATGTTCTAGTATTTCTTTATAAAAGTTAATGCTATATGTAATTCTTTTTTCAACACATTGACGCAATACCGGATACTTTCCAAACATTTTCTTAATATTTACCATTTTTCCTACAATTTTATTACAGTAATAGTCATATTCTTCTCTGTTATTTTCTCCTTTCAGTTTCCCTGCCGATTTACATATATGCATTTCCACAATTAATGTTCTCATACAAATTTCTTGTAATTGTTCCGCCAGATACTGTGCAAAATCCGCATAGATATTTTCTGTAAATATCTCTCGCATATCTGTCAAAATACTCTTTAATTCTTTCACTCCGTAATCAACTAATACATTATAAAATGGTTTAAAAAAAACACCTTTCTGCACATGTATATGTTCAGATAAATAAGATTCCTGCTTATACATAATATTTACTCTCCTTTGGAAATATTGATATAAAAAAAACAGATGCGCTAATATAACTATCACATCTGTTTTTTTACATGTTAACAACAATAAATTGTCAAAAGCGCTGCACACCCAATTGTATGTGTACCCCCCATCATCTCTTCACTGTCACTTGCTCTTAGCAATTTGTCCATCTCCAACATTTCTTCACACAAATTGCCACCACAATTCATTTCTTCCTTTTGTTCCATAGTATTTCCCCCTTTCGTTTTATTTATGAAACATTCTCATTATCAAAAAAAGAAATACTTGTAAAAAAACTGTTTTCTTTAATCTGATAAGAATATGTACCATCATATTTGTCCACAATTTGATGCACATTCTTCAATCCATATCCATGTATTCTCTTGTCCATCTTAGTTGAAACAAGTAACTGCCCATTCGCTTTTGGGTGTTCTTCAATACTATTTTCTATCTCTATATAAAACAAACAATACCTTCTGTTAATTCTTACAGTTACCCATTTTTCTGCAGATTTCATTCTCTCACAGGCTTCTATTGCATTATCCAGCAGATTACCCAAAAGTGAAATCGTCTCCCCATCCTTAAACGGAATATCTTCAATCATGTTGCTATCAATGTTAAAAGCAATTCCTTCGGAATCTGCTTGCTTTTTTTTAGAATTTAAAATCAAATCCATCATATTATTTCCTGTCCAAATCTTTGTTGAATCATCAAGGATATCTTTGCTTATTTCTTCCAGATAATCGTGTAATTTATCCCACTGATTTGCTCTCTCCATATTTCGAAGCACTAGTAAATGATTTTTCATGTCATGAATCATTTGTCGGCTTTTCAGCATCTCCGCATATCTTTCTTCCAATAACTGATCTCTCAATATAAGTGTCGTTTTTTCTTGTTTCACCACCTGATATTTGATTATAAACATACCGCTTAGAACAATAAGTAAACTTATAGCTGATAGATTCACACTTGCATTGATTCCCCGAATAGGTTTACTCCCATTTGCCATTTCATCTAACCATAACTGATATTTGAAAAGTACCGCACATAGCAAAGCCCCTGTTATAACTATAATTCCACAGCATTGTTCTATCATACTGCGTATGCTATCTTCTCTTTTTTTTATATTCACAATACCTAATAGAATAATCCCTCTTGTTAAAAAATATATAAGCACTTTCTGCCACGTCAAAGCATATATATATATATCATGCTCAAATTGCTCTTTTATAAACTCCATACTTATAAATGCTAAAATAAAATCCAGAATTGCAATAAATTCAAAATAAACAAATACTATTCCTGCACTTAACACTACTTTCTTTCTCTTTATCCCATATATACACATGATAGTTAAAATAAGTACAAGCCCAAGCATTGTTCTGGAAAAAAAAGTAATTAATCTATTAATTCCCAACAAGCTTCCTACAACAAATATGTTCGCCCATCGGATAATGGTCTCCATTTTGTTAGCGTATTTTTTATCTAATACCGTCATGTATAAAATTTCATAACACATCCACATTTCCCATATAGATATTGTAATCTGTATTCCTGAAAGAATGATTTGATTCATCTTAATGATCTCCAATACGCTGTAATTTTTTCTTTCACCTGTGAACTCTGTACCCGGCTAACTGTAATTTCTTCACCGTTATCCATCTGAATCACATTTCCCCGTACTCTGACAATATGATTTACATTCACCGTATGACCTCGATCAGCTACTACAAATGCATTGCTGTGTATTTGCTCAAGAATCTGATTCATGGATAATCGTTCCATATACTTTCCATTTTCCGTAATATACTCTGCATACTTTGAACCTTTAATCTTCTGGATGCACACAATATCTTTATACGCTATCTTAATCTTATTTTGACTAGTGCCAACCCACCGATATTCTTCATAGCCTTTTTTTATTTCACGAACTGCTTTTTCAACCAATGGTGATAGTCTCTCTTCTATATCCTTTTTTAAAATATACTGATATGCTTCTATAATATAGCTCTCTGACGCAAACTCAGAATGTGATGTTAGAAATACGAGGTACACATCTGAATTGCTCCCTTTTATTCTTTTTCCTAATTCCAGACCACTGATTCCTGGAAGTTCTATATCCGAAATAACCAAATCATATCTTTCTCCAGCAAGCAAATAGCGCTCTGCTGATTCGTATACATCAACTTCGACTCCTTCGATACTACCGATCCCTTTTTTTATATACCGAACTATTTCTTGTCTTATATTTTCTTCATCCTCAATTGTTGCTATTTTAATCATCTGCACACCTCATCAAATGTATAATATTTGCTCTTATTCACATCTTGAAGGACAGCCTCATCTTCTGTAACACGTAAGACAAACGTTTTCTCCCACAATGCTTTATCATCCTTCTGCTCCAGCATTTTTCCACAATGGTATGTAAAACTCCCTATTTTTTTGTTTTCCACCCTATCTATAATATCAAGAATTGCTGCTTCAATCTTCATAGATTGAAAATATGGATGCCATCTTCCTAATATTTGATTTATATTTGATTTTTTCAATGCTACTTTTTTATATATCCATTCTTTTTTAGAAAATACATCATTTATATCTAACTGTAAGTAATTTAAAACTCTGTTAAATTCAAGTTCACCGTTTTCGTATGGATACCCCAATTCCAAATAAGCATAGATATGCCAAACAGCTTTTATTAAAAAAGATTCATCCTGCGTAATCTCATACTGGCATCTAAGCCACTCGATACTATTTAGCAGCACTTTCTTACTATTTAACCCGACATTTTCAATATTATGTACTGCAATTAAAATCGCCTTTACTTCAACTTCATTATACATTCAACTGTACCTCCTTTTCTTTTATAGTACAGTTATATTTACCATATGTAAATATGTTGCGTATATGTAAATTCATTTTTTCTATCACTATTGGTACAATATATTTATCGAAAGGAGAACGATTCATCATGAAAACAGGAGAACGAATCAAAACAATACGAAAATCTCAAGGCATTACACAAGCCAAACTTGCTGAAACACTTCATATTTCTTCTAGTTTCATGAGCCGTATCGAAAATGGATCATCTAGTCTCACTTTGGACTTCGTTTGTGAGATTGCAGATGCACTTCAGGTTACACGTCAGGAAGTTCTCCGCGATGTATTTACCTATGCTAAAGATGACAACATTCCAATTTCCAAAAAAATAGAAATCAACATCCAAAAGTTTTCTCCTGAAAAGCAAGCAGAGATTCTGGATGTATTAGAATTTCTTGCCTCTCGTCTTTCTTAATTATAACACGCATATTATTTTTTGCATCTTTTTGGACATAACTGATATGTTTTTAGGACATGAGTTTTTTATTTATACATGCACTCTTCTCTCCATTCATAGAGTGCATGTATTTTTTAAGTGGCTAATACTATAACCCTTTTATATATAAAGACACATTAATCAACAAAAAGTGACGCGAAAAGCGAATCTTTTTATTTTAATATTCCATACCCCCTCTCTATCATCGTTGGTATTTCTATCATTTCTCAATTCAAAATGATCAATTTAGATAGCAAAAGCCATTCTTGAGGCATTTCTTCCTAATCTCCCATAACGGATAATAATTAAGAACAATTATTCGACATAGTTACTCTACTCCCTGACTGTTAAATTCTATATACGCTTTTGACATTCCCAGATTTCTTCTACTCATTGCAGGAAACAATACTATAAATCGACTATAGTTACTAGAGTATTCACAGTCTTCCTATGAAATCCTTCTATATGTTAACCCTTCAAATCCAAAATCATTTAAACATGGCAGATAATCTAGAGTTATCCGTTATTGTTAAATGTACTATTAGACGGAGGATGTATTATGTTTTCTGAAAAAAATTTTGTTGATAAAGTGGCAATGGCAATAAATAATAATGAAATAGCTCTGTTTGTAGCAGCTGGATTATCTTCAAGTACAGGATTACCCAGTTGGAATGATTTGTTAAAACCTTGTGCTGATGAATTAGGGCTTACTATTAACAAAGACAGTGATTTATATATGATTGCACAATACTATGAGAACGAATATGGAAAAATCGAATTAGTACATAAGTTTGAAAAAACAATAAACTGTTTGAGTGCGAACAGCGGTTATTTAAATGCAATATTAGATCTTGGATTTCGTGAAATATGGACTACAAACTATGATACAATCATTGAAGATAACTTAAAACAGAGAAATATTATTCCGAAAGTAATTCATAATGATAATGATTTAAATAGTTTTACTGATGGAGGTGTTCACATTTTTAAAATGAACGGTGATATTACCAATCCGCAAGAAATGATTATGAGTAAGTCTGATTTAGAACAATATTCACTTTCGCACCAACTCATGTTAACATGCTTCAAAAGAGAGTTGATTTCTAAATCATTCATTTTTTTAGGATATAGTTTTACAGATTCTCTTGTTCTCAATGCACTTTCATCAATCAAAGCTTGTTTGTCCGATGCTTGTAATATACATTATACAATAATCAAAAATGAAAATTCGGATTATTTTAAGTATTTTATTCGGGATCTTTGGAAAAGATATAATATTAAAACGTTGCTTGTGGACGATTATCAGGATATCTCTAAAATTATATATTCTATCAGTGAAAAGACAAAAGAGAGAAAAGTTTTTATTTCAGGTTCTTTTGATTCACTTCCATATAATGAAGATGTTTTCGCAGATGCTATGTGTAATTCATTAGTAAATGCCCTTTATAATAATAATTTTATTATTTCAACTGGGATGGGGCGCAAAGTGGGAAACTATCTTGCTGGACATGCTTTTCAGTATTTGTCTAAAAGAGATGTGTACGATATTGAAAAAAAACTTTTAATGCGTCCATTCTTTGAAAAAATGGATATGCATGAGAAGACTAATCATAGATATAAAATGATCGAAGAATGTAAGCATGCTATTTTTATTTTTGGCAAAAGCCCTTCAAAAATAGATGAAAAAATTGATTCGAAAGGAGTATTTGAAGAATATAAAATAGCAAAATCCTTAAAGAAAAATATTATTGCAATTCCTGCAACAGGATATGCCGCAGAAAAAATTTTTGCTGAACAAAAAAAGAATATTGTAGAATATCCTTATTTAGAAATGTACCTTACTGCTTTGGAAAAAGAAAAAAATCCTGAAAAAATCTCTAAAATTGTAATAGAGATATTAAAAGATTGTGTTAGTGATTAGTTTTATTATATTCATTCAAAAGTATTATTAGTATTGTCTCTACTATTAATATTTCTTTGTGTGGAAAGGCAATATTTAACTGAGTTAATTTACACATTCGGTCTAAGATACAACGATGCATATCAGAAATAATACTGCCTTTAAAGTTGAGATATAGATATATCATATATAAAATGGTAAAACGTGCATTGAAATTGTCTTTATCTGTTTGTCTATATGTATATAATGCACTTGAAATGTACTTATCGGGATATGCAATAAATTTACTGAGATTTCTCACGCTATATCCATTTAATTCATCTTTAATGATTTTGTATACAATTTGATTACAAGTAGATAACGTACCTGATTCATTAGATAATTCATTATAAATCAAAAATGTTAACCAATTATATTTTTCCGGAAGTTCACAGGCCTTGACTTTATAAAATATAGGAAAAACTTGTATTGTTCCTTTTTCATAACGCGTTTTTATTTCATTTAATTCGTCATTACCACATGGGCAGTTAAACATGTTTGGTGAAATGATAACTACTGCATAATTACATGTATCAAGTCCTAAATCAAAATTTCCTCTAATACGATTGTCCCCTAAAGTTAATTCGTGATAATCATACCATATTGGCATATGGTATTTTTTCAAATGATATAGAACAGAATTAACAATTGTATATCTATCCCCACTTGAAAAACACAAAAAGATTTTCTTCATTTACATTCTCCTCATATAAGTAATTTAAATATTTCTTTATTTTCGATTGCCAATCACCATTGTTTAAATAAATCATATAACGGATAACTCTAGATTATCCTTCAAACCTTATCATTGACTATATGTATTATATCAAATCTCATCAAATTTTTCCATCTATATATAAAGACACATAACTCTTTAAAAAGTGACGCATATTTTGCTTTCCCTTTAAGTTTTACAAGATAATATATAATTATCCGTGAGTTAAACAGATTTTTTTCGAATAGCAAGGAGATTTTATGGATTTTTATGAAAAAGAACCGGTAAGTTTATATTTAAATGATTTGGTACTCTTAGAAGAAATAACAACAAAACAACAGCATATTATTATTTACAAGCATCCATTTTTAGGAATAGTTTTGGTTATTAACGGAGAAATACAGCATATAGAAAAATATCAATGTCCTTATCATGAGCTTTTAGTACATTTACCTGCAAGTTTCATTAAAACTCCTAAGGAAGCACTAATTCTTGGAGGTGGTTCGTTATTTGCTGCTTATGAAGTTCTTAAATACCCTTCTATTGAAAGGGTAACTTTATGTGATCATGATGCTCATGTACTGGAATTAATGGATAAATATTATGTTCATGCAAGAACTGTAAGAAAAGATTCTCGATTCCATTTTATAGAAAGTGATGGTATAGAATTCATTAACCAGTGTTATCATAAATATGATCTGATCATAAATGACTGCTTCAACTTATTAAAAATCAGTATGCATAATCGTTTTCCAATATATTACAAATTGAAACAACTTTTAACTCCTTCTGGCTTGTGTTCCGATATCATTTATAGGCATATATTCGATGGAGATATTACAAGCGCTTCGATAAAAGAAATAAAAAAGTACAGTAACGTAGCACTTTCATTGGTGACAGTTCCTGAATATCCAGGTATTTTGCATATAGAGACAATTTGGGGAAACAATCCGAATCTATCTCAAACTCGCCATAAAGTAATAAATGAATACCAAAAAATAATTATAAAAGGCGAAAAGAATCCATTTAAATTCTTTTCGCCAGCAAATTTGCCCTTCTATTTGTACATACCGCCATATATTAAAAATAAAATTATAGAATAAAATTATTTGTAAAGCTCATAGAGGGCGACGGAGCTTTAATTGCATCATAGAATACTTTTACTTTTTCCCATGAAGAAGAATTAACAATATTGCTAACGCAAGTGTTAAGCTCATCTTTATTACTAAAATATCCGTATTGCACTAAATATGGTTCCGTGACATCGGATGTAGCAGCCCAAGGTGATCCGAGTAGAGAGCAAATATTGTCACGCTCTTTACGATACAATTTTATTGAATTTATTTTTAGATATGGAATATCTTTATATTGATCTGTATTTAAAGATATTCCTACTTTTTGAAACATTCCTTGAGCCACAAATCCATGCTGAGAAGGACACCTTGATAATGTAGCCGTTACCCTTGCGTGAATGCCATAAAATGATTCTGAGAAAAAATCAGGAATATGCTTTAACAAGTATGAAGTCGAAATAACGCCTAAGATTCCTTCTCCAATGTAACCATATCTATTATATAATCCAACTAATGTTTCGCCATTTAGTGAGCCAGTACGAATAGTCTCATCTGAGCCAGCATAAAACTCTAAATTGCGAAACTCTTTCGAATTAATTTCTCCATCAAAACTATAAAGCGTATTCCAACGTACAGCATTTTGATACGGATCTCTTGGAAAAAGTTGCACATATGGAGATAGCAAACCATCAAATGCAATGGTATCTCCAAAGTTCACATTTTTGCAGTGAATTCCACGTTGCCACAAATCAAATGCCCCATCAAAAGAATTATCTTTATAAATACCATTTTTCAATTTATCAAATGAATATCCTGCAATTGCACCTACAAAAGTCTGCGCAGCAGCTTCGAGTAATGACTGACCTATTATTTCTAACATCGTATTCTTACCGTCTTTTCTTAAATTTTAATCTTATGGATAATTATATATTATCCACCAAACCTTATCATTGATGTTACATATTATAACACATTTCCCCAGTTTTTTCCATTTCACAGAATGTTTTTACAGTATTTCTTTCACTCTTTCTGTAGGATTCAGCTTTCGTTGTATGCCAAAAAAAGCCACCAACTCTGCTGACTTGTTTTTCCTTATTCATATATGACTTTCTATGCTACCAACCCAACTTTCATATATTGTCTTGGATGCATATCCCGCAGGATCTCTGCCTGCTTTTTAGATGCCACATGAATATAAATCTGAGTTGTCTTAATAGAGCTATGTCCAAGTATACGCTGTACACAGCTAATATCCACGCCCTCTTCAATCAGGTAAGTTGCAAACGAATGACGAAACATATGTGGCGTGATGTTTCTCTCTATTCCGGCATTCTTAGCATAACGCTTTATCATTAATCTTATGGATTGTTCTGAAAACCTTTCTCCATCCCGATTAACAAAAAAATACCCACTTTGTTTTATATTTTCATAATTCTGCTCATAGTATCTTTTTAAAAGTTCGAGAACTGACCTCTCGCCGATCAAGATATATCTCTCTTTACCACCCTTTCCCATAATGCGGATTACGCCAGTATTTAAATTAATATTTTCTTTTTTTATATTCGATATTTCACTGACTCTGGCTCCAGTTGCAAAAAGTGTCTCAACCACTGCAATATCCCTTAATATACTCTTTTCCTTTTTCTTTCGGATTTTCAAATCTGTATACATGCTCTGTAACAATTGTTCAATTTCCTCACGTGGTATTATCTTTGGAAGTTCACTTGTCTCCTTGAACTTAACTTTAATTTTTCTAAAGGGATTTTCCTGTATAAGCTCTTCATCTTCCAAGAAGTTGTAAAATGCTTTTACACTGGCTATTTTACGTTTTACGGTTTTCTGGCGAAAGTTTTTGTGCAGATTCGTAATGTACCGTTCAATCCAGTTCTTATCCAGATCACATTCACCAACAAACTCAAAGTATTGTCGTAAATCAATCCTATATGCCTTCACAGTTTTGTTATCCAGCTCTTTACGATATTGACAATATTCTAAATAGTCTTGTAACATCTCTTTTAGTTTCATTTCAATCCTCCTAACAGCATTTTTTGACAGTATAACATGTCCTTTCCTTAGAATAGGTTGATTGATTAGAATCTTCTTTAGAACTGGAAACATCCGCCTGCTGCAATCGCAGGCGGATATTTTTAATACACCGGAATCCCATATCCGTAAATACTACTGTTTCCAATGGAATAACTGCGTCTTGCACATTTATCCCCACTATTCCCTTCTATAGTATTTACTTTTCCTCCAGTCACACTCTCCACAATACCTACATGATTGATACTCCCATCATTTCCCCAATCAAAAAATATAATATCTCCCGGTGCTGGCACATAACTTGCATCTCGAAACTGCCCTTTCCGCTCGAACCAATCTACACCTGCCGAACAAAGAGAAAACTTGGGCATTGCCCCGCTTTCAATATACCCACACTGATCAGCACACCATGATACAAAGCAGGCACACCATTCCACTCTGCTGTGAAATCCGTACCAACTCCAATAGACATCTCCCCGGTTTCCTTCTTGTGCAAGTGCAATTTGAACGATTGCCTGACTTCCCATACCTGTCGGTATTCTCCCCAAAGAATAATACCTGAGAACATGTGGTACATATTGCTTGTCCCCATAGCTCTTCCACCCCAGTTCTGCTGCTTTCATATCCGAGAACTCCGCCGCATTAGCTATGGTATAGCCACCATAATTACGCTTCGCCCATGAGATATAACTATTTCCAAAGTTATAGCCCTGTAGTGCAAGTTTAATATGTTCCATATCAATCGGACTTTCCACTTCTGCACTGGCAAGCGCTGCTTTTAGTTCCTGCACTCCACATCGAATCGAATAATCCGGATCAGTAATACCATTGGGTTTTCTTGGATATCTGGTATTAAAACCGCCTTCTGAACTCTGCATTGGATCTGAACCCCTTCCACCGCTTTCCTGCATCATTACTGCTTTAATCAGCTCTACATATTCCGCTATACCATACTGATTCGCATATTGACGGATAACAGGCTCATATGCCTCTACTTCGGCACTGACCGGATTTACCGTACTGGAATTATCTCCTCCGGTTATACAGAGAATCCCGCCAAACAATATTACAATGATCAGGACGAGAACCGCAATCCATCCTCCTGCAACAATCGCTGCAATCATAGCCTTCGTTGCCACTATGATTGCTTTTACTGATGTAATTGTTGCATGCGCCACAGTTCTTGCAGTCTGCTCTGTTGCTCTTACTGCCTGTTTTGCTGCTACCGCCGCCTTTTTTGTCATTTTTATAGAAGTTGAGGCTGCTGTCTGTGCTGCCTTTTCAGATTTTTGTGTCGTTTTAATGGTCATACGTGCTGTATGTTCTGCTGTCTTGATGGAATAAGCAGTAGACTTAATCGTACCCTTTCCAGTGGTTGTTTTGAATATTTCTTTTACTGTATTCGCCATCTTTCTGCCTTGTTTTCTAACCTGATGTGCGGTTTCATGAACAGCAATATCCGCAGAATGGGATAGTTTTTTCTCTGCGTACTCCGCCGGAGTCTCATTCTGAGATTCCGGCGTCCGCTCTGCACTGTCTTTGGTGCGTACATAAGTACGTTTCATATGTTCCGTACTTATGACCACCTTATCCAACATTTTTATATCCTTATGGACTTGTCGGGTTTTGATTTTCTTTCCCATCATCTTTCGATTCTCCTATCGTTCCTTTTCCGGGATTACTGCCTATTCCGGTTTGCACTATCCTCTCCCGGTTTTGTGGTCATCAGTTTATAAAGGCTTGTATTTCTCGGAAATTTATTTACGAATGGCACAAGGGAACTCCCGTACTTAATCAGACCACATCCTGCATCTGCATTTGTGATATAGCTCATCTGCTCGTTAGATATATTCAATAGCTCTGCTAACTTCTGACGGTCAGACGCTGCCTGATTCAACATAACGATATACTCACTGTTTGACAACATGGTACTTGCAAGCACAGAATCTAACAAATACTCTACATTCTGTGTGATAGCGTTCGGGAATGCATTTCTCTTACGAAAGCGACGCCATGCAGAGTTAAAAAAAGCTCCGGAATACTCGTTTTCAAAAACAACATGGAACTCATCCAGAAAAATATGCGTACGCTTTCCCTTCTTCCAGTTCTCCGTCACACGATTTAACATAGCATCAGTGATCACTAAAAGCCCCATTGTTTTCAACTGTTTCCCCAAGTCCATGATGTCATAAACCACCATGCGGTTATTCACATCCACATTGCTCTCATGAGCAAACGCATCAAGGCTTCCACTTGTAAACAGTTCCAATGCAAGAGCGAGATCTTTTGCTTCTTTCTCTGGCTGTTTTAACAGTTCCTCACGCAGCACACATAAGGTCGGCACTCTGCCTCCATTCTGATAGGATTCATATACATTTCCGGTACAACGGTCGATCAGGGATTTTTCTTTCGCACTGACACCATTTTTTTCCAACTGTTCAAATAGTGATAAAACAAACTCTGACTTATCACTCACCGGGTTTCCTCCATCTCCATATCCTTCTACCATGTCCATGGCATTGATATGATCACGACTGCCTGCCGCAATACGGATAACTTCACCACCCATTGCCTCAATAAGCGAAGCGTATTCACGCTCTGGATCACAAATCAGAATATCATCACCCGTTGCAAGAGCAAGAAATACAATCAGCATTTTTGCACTGAAAGACTTTCCACTGCCCGGCACACCAAGCAGAAATGAGTTCGGGTTTAACAGTTTTGCCTTATTACATAGAATCAGGTTATGAGAGATTGCATTTTCTCCACAGTAAATTCCTCCTTCATCCATGATTTCCTGTACCCGGAACGGCATTAACACTGCAAGGCTCTCTGTGGTTAGTGTACGGACTGCATTAATTTTCCGGTGTCCAATAGGTAATGCTGAATTTAATCCGTCCATCTGCTGATATTTCAAAACAGAAAACTGACACATATGCTTTGTTCCAAGTGCAAGCAGTGTCTCTGTATCCGTATCCAACTGCTTCTTCGTATCTGCTGTATGCACCAGTGTTACGACCCCGAACATCATCCTCTGGTCACGAGTAGTCAGATCATCCATAAACTCTTTGCTTTCTTTTCTCTGCTGCTCCATGTCATACGGAACTACAGCAGAATAATTCTGATTAGCGTTCTGCCTCCGCTGCCAGTTCGTGATATTTGTTTCTACTCCCAACAGACGGCT
Organism: Bariatricus sp. SGI.161; assembly: GCF_050313695.1. Classification (NCBI taxonomy): domain Bacteria; kingdom Bacillati; phylum Bacillota; class Clostridia; order Lachnospirales; family Lachnospiraceae; genus Bariatricus; species Bariatricus sp. SGI.161. The sequence continues at coordinate 13,286 of NZ_JBNPLX010000032.1, read as the reverse complement.
TTCAACCTCTCGCACTGCTTCATCTGTAGGCACTGGTATGATATCAATACTCATCATAAGATTACGGCTGATATCTGTCATTTCCGCAATCATATCATCCTTGATGTAAGACGCATATTCCCGCAGAAATATCACACGCCCGAAACGGTCTCCCATGCGAAAATAATCCTTTTCAAATTCAAAGCTGTCCGGGCAAATAAAATCTTTAAAACTATGTCCCTTTCTCATGGTTTCTGATAGATCAAATCGAAATGAAGTCTCTTCACCAGTCCGGTAAAAATCATGCAGTATACGAAGTTTATCAGTTGCATCCAGACTCACGCTTTTCGATCCAAGTCTTGAAAAATGTGCTGCAAGTTCCACTCCAACACGATTAAAATAAGTTCTCGCTTCTTCTACTGTTTTTTTATACGCTGACACTGTCACATATTTTTCCAATACCATACGATTAGCTCCGGTTGCCTTATCCATAAGCATATTGTTATATTCTTCCCGATACGGATTCAGTCCGTCTTCCTGCATAGGGATCAAAATAGCATTTTCAAAGTCCTGCTGATTCAGTCGTCGGCTGTTAATGGTAATTTTGAAAGTAACTCCACTGTCAAAAGAATTAAGAAGCTCACTGTACTCTAAAAACATTGCTTCTTTATCTTCTTTACTTGCTACCTGATAATTAATATCCACAAATTTGAAGGTACAGGAAAACTTATTTTTCCCGACTTTAAAAATCCCATCTTTCCAGATCGCCTGGATCGGAATTGCCTGCTGTACACTACGGGGAATCACAAATCGTTCCTTGTCCTGCTTAAAAATATTATTCAATGTTTTAATCATGCTCTTTCACCGCCTCTTTCTTTTTCTTTTCAATACATGGCTTCAATGCTTCGTAATAAATATTTTCCGCCTGAAATACCAATTTTTTAGGCATCAGGATTTCCGATTTGATCCATGCCCACGCAAATTGTTCGGCATTCATCCCATGATATCGGAAGAATCCCATCCCTGCGAAAGGCGCCGCACCAAGCACGCACATCCAGCTTGTGCTTTCCATTCCCATATATGGGCGCAATAAAAAATACAGCCCGACAGCAACACCGCAGGCTAATACCGAAAAAAAGAACTGCCGCAAAGACAGTCCAAAAAAAATACTTTCCGTATAATTCCGGATTTCCCGGTTAATTTTTACTTCCAACTCTTTCTTCTACCTCCTATAATCCCATCATTTCCCGTACTACCCGGTCTGACATCTTAACTGCACCGACCAATACAAGCATATTGAAGATCAGCTCTCCGATATACTTCCATACCATTGTAACTACTGCTGCATCCGGATCAACCACTGGCGGCGATGTTGTAAACACAGAAAATATAATACACGCAAGTACAATAATCGCTCCCTCCAGACAGACTGCCGCATAAGATTTTAGAAAACTTATTCCTATACTTTGTGACGGTTCTCCTGCAAACGCCGACAGCGGGACCGGGGCAATGGCAGTATATAAGTACAAGCGAAAAAATCTTCCATACACACTCATAATCATAATAAAGCTCAATACCGTTACAAAAAGACCGCCAATCAGTGTAACTGCCCACAAAGGAATCCTCTCAAAAAATCCGCAGTCATCCACTGCATCTATAATCTTTAACGGAAGCATCGTCTGCAATGCATTCCCGAATCCGGCAGCGTTCATAATCGTACTGATGATCCCCTGTACAATTTTAAAGAGCGCCATCATCAATTCCAATCCATAAGTAATGGCACCCTTTGCAAGGGCAAATCTTATAAACAGCTTCACAGCATGTTCCGGCTTTTTTACCTCTGTAAAACTACCGCAGGTCTTTACCACACCGACTACAAAAAATAATACCAAAAGCGCATAGCCGATTGCCTGCAGCGCACCATGAATACTGACAATGACGCTCCATATTCCGCCTCCCTTAAATGTCTCCGGGGACTGTGTGATAATCATCCATATCTCCGCCAGTTTTTCGTTCCATGTGTTCAATGCATTTTGTAAATTCTGGACAACCCAGTTATCTGACACTTTTTACACCTCCTGCCTTTATTCCGGACGGACAGCTCTCTTCTGCCCGCCCTTTCATTTTCTAAAGTTTCCTATACTTCTCTATCCGGCAATCATCGTCAAAATCTCTTTTGCGAACGTAATAATAACGCCTCCGGCAAGAGTCAGAAAACCATTTGCCCTCTGGCTCGGATCATGGGATTTCAAAGATAATCCTACCTGCACAATACCAAATCCCAACAAAATCATTCCAATAGCACGAATCAATCCGAAGATAAAAGTAGACAGATTATTAATAACTGTCAGCGGATCATCTGCGGCAAATACTGTCACTGTTCCTATAGTCATCACAAAAACCGCCGTAACATACAATAAAAATCCTTGTTTCATTCTCCTTCCCATCGGATATTTTCCCACACTCTCTTTTCTGTCTTTTTGCAATGTTTTATTTATTCTCAATACGCTCATTAATCTGCGTCCTCCTTGTTTTTATATAACATTTCTAAGTCTTCTTCAGATAAAAGTTCAAATGAATCTATTTCTGTCTGTTCAGGAATTACCTCGCCTTCCAGACTATCGGCAAGTGTTATTTCCGCTACCGCCTGAGATACTTCACCATGGCGGTATGGCTTTCCATTTCCATCCGTAGTCAGTGCTACATTTGGATGCTTTAAAATATCATATTTTTCATCCATCACCGGACGTTCTCCCCGGATAAAAAGAAGCGCATAGCGGTTATCCAGCATACGCACTTCATCCGGCGTCAAAAGCTCACGCCCCGATATCTGATAATTCGTAGAATAGTTTCCAGAATGCCCGGTAGACTTTCCATAAGTATTCATGTCAATGGTCGCTTTTCCAAGCAGCTCACTCACATACTTATGTGTTCCCTGCTCGTTACCGCCAAGATACAGAAATTCATCACAGTTTCCCACAATACTTTCCCATTGTTTTTCAAACAATGCCTTTAGCTGTGCCATATTTTGCAAGATAATGGACACGCTGACTTCCCTCGACCGCATGACAGACAGTATCTTGTCAAAATCATCCGGCAGGGAAACGTTCGCAAACTCATCCATCAGAAAATGCACATGCACAGGAAGCCTGCCTCCATATTTATGGTCTGCAAGATAAAATAACTGCTGAAATAACTGTGTGTATAAGATAGATATCAGAAAATTATAACTGGTATCGTTATCCGGTATCAACGCAAATAAAGCTACTTTCCTTTCTCCCAATGATGGCAGATTCAATTCATCTGTAGCTGTCAATGCAGCGAGGCTCGATAAATTAAATTTTTCCAGCCTTGCTGCCAGCGTAATCTGTATGGATTTCAATGTTTTCGCACTGCCGGAATGGTAATCCTTATAATATTTTACAGCAATGTGTTCCGGCTCCCGCATTTCCAGACGTTCAAATAGTTCATCCAGCGGTGACTGATACTCGTCATTCTCCTCTCTTACATCTCCTGCCCGCAAAAGTTCCATAACCATCGGGAAATTCTGTTCCTCTTCAGGAGCTTCATATTTTAAGAAAAAGATAATAGCAAGCAACAGCATAGATGCAGCCGTATCCCAAAAAGGATCATTGCTCTGGCTGCCTTTCGGTGTCGTTGCCTTAAATAAGTTTGTCACAAGTCTCTGCACATCATTATCATCTTTCAAATACACAAACGGATTATAGCAATGACTTTTTCCCATGCAGATCAGATCCAACACCCGGACTTCGTAACCTTTTTCTTCCAGAAGATGTCCGGTGTCTCTTAAATTTTCCCCTTTAGGATCTAACACTACAAAGGATGTATTTGCCTGCATCAGGTTCGGTTTCGCATAAAATCTTGTCTTACCGGAACCTGCACCACCTATGATAATAGTCAGTACATTTCGCATATGTTTCCGCATATTATAACTAATCCGCACATGCATGGTCATTATCTTATTGGCAGAAAAGTCCTTATCTGCGTATCTTTTATTAACTTCCTGTGCTTCGCCCCATTTTGCAGAACCATGTTCCTCTCCTTTCCGGTAATTTCTGCGTGTGGAAAAATAAATACCAATTCCCATACCATATGAAGACAGAAAAATAAGGACAGTTTTTACGCTGTCCTCACATATCACAATATGGAATGGTTCATTGATTGCCTGCGTGAATTGCTGCATGATTTCCGGCAGACCTCCTTTTACATATGGTGCGATAAGCAGAGCAATCCATATAACCGGAAGTATCCCTAACACCGCCAGTATCCGCTCTGTCTTTTTCTCACCGCTCTTCATGACGCCAATGTCCTCTTCTTTCCTTCCCCTGTGGTTCCTCGATTAGCTCTATAACTTTCATCAGCACATCATCCACTGCATCTGTCGGCTTATTTTCTTTCAGCATGGCATTTCTCTTATCTTTGAGAGAATGGAAAATCACACCACACTCATACTTATCAAGCTCAAGCGTTTTCTTTTCCTCACTCATCTTGCTTCCTCCCGGTGCTGCTGTGACTGTTGACGGTTATTCTGTATACGGTTCTGGTTTAACACCTTTGCCATACGGGAAGAAATGGCATATGCCGCATCACGTGCTTTAGAAAGTTCTGCTCTGACTTCCTGCGGTTCCATACCTGCCAAAAATTCTGGTACATCATGGAAATTAAATCCCTGCGTATCAATACCATATTTCTTACAGAGCATATAGGACGCACAATACGCATAAAAAGAGTCTTCATTACGGTCATAATTCTTATTTCCCTCTGCGAATCCGGCGAAGGCAAGTTCCGGTGTCAGACTACGGAAAATCTGTTGTGCATCCATTCCTTTTCTCACATAAATACAACCTTCTTCCGGTTCAAACAATGCACCTTTATCTTCCGGCATCTGGTCCGGCTCTGCACCAACAATATTAACTGGAGGATTGCTGATTAACGCTCTGATTAGCAGTCTTTCATCCATATTTGTCTGTGGTTCCTGCTTCGCCCTGACTGTTGTCTGGGAAATATCATAAAGTTTCTTTGCATTGTAATATGTTCCAATACTTCCATCTTCTCTTTCGTACTCTTTTCCCGGCTCCATAATTAAGACCGGATTCTTCATTTCCTTCCTCTTAACATAACCGCCCTGTCCTCTCCAATATCCACAATCGCCCAGTTTCTGTGCCTCTGGATTCTGTGCAAGAATCAACAAGGCATTGTTGGCTGTGTAATGGTCAAACCGACTCTGCACATCCAGATACTTTTGAAACAGTTGACTGTCCGCAGCCACTGCCTCTGTAATCTGTGCCGATCTCTCATAACAAAAATTCCGATTATTTTTACTTTCCGCAACAAAGGCTGCTGTTTGATCATCCTGCGGTACTGCCGCAACATTTAACATTGCATCAAAATTATTCTCCATATATAACTACCTCTCTTTCACTTTTCTCGTCTTTTTTCTTATCTGTGGCTGTTTGTGTTGTATCTGCCTCTGGTTCTTGGGCTTTACTCCTTTTGAAACAATATCTTGTCTCGTTTTCTCCGCTTCTTTCTTCCTCGTTGCCTGAATTTCTTTTAATTCTTCACGTACAGAATATTTTTTCGGTGTGCCAGTCGTATAAAACTTAGAAGTACCCTCGGCGGTTATTCTGTGCTTCTCTGATGTAGGCTCGGACTGATGGGATTTCTCTGTCTCTGCCAAAGAGGGGTTTTGCTGCTTTTTCTCTTTCCTTACCGGATCACCCAATAATTCTTCCATAAGTTTATCCTCTTGTGATTTATCCGGTCTGTCTTTCTCTGGCACAGGCTTCCCGTCTTTCGTGACATTCTCCTTTGTTTTTTCTTTGGACAGATGATTTTTTTCTTCTCTTGCTTTTTGAATTTCCGTTTTAATTTTTGCTGCTTCACTAACTGATGCAAACTGAAAACGTTCCACAATTCGATTGATACGTGGCGCATCCTCTTCTTTCACCATAATATCCACCATACCGTCACTGCTCCCTTTAGGATTACGCACTGCACAGTATAGGATTCCATAGCGTTTTGCCTCCTGCACAAATTTCTTCAGATCACTTTCCTTTACGGAAAACACTGTCAGCGGTTTCCCTGACCGTACAAGAGTTTCCAGCCTTGCCCTTCCTCTTGTCTTTTTCTGTTCTTTCAAGACAGCATACAAAAGTACAGCAAGCTGTTTTGCCCCGGCACCGGATATCTTTAATGCAGCTTCTCCTACCTCTAATGACATCCTCACCACCTGATCAGCGGCTTCGCCTGATGTGTTCATGGCTTTTATCCTCCTTCTTCTGATTATTTTCCTGCCGCACAATCTGTAATTTTTCTTTCATTACACCGGAACGTGCAGCGATTCCGTCACAGAGCATCACCTCCTTTCTGAGCGTACCAATCTGCTCCGTCAAAGATGAAATCTCTGCCTTAATTCCAGACAGCTTATCTTCATCCTTAATACTGCGGCTTTGGTATCGCAAATGTTTTCTTGTGTCCGCAAGCTGTGTCATCTGCCCCTGCAACCTTTCTTTCAACGAAAAAAGCTCCTCTGCTGTATCAATGTGATAACGGCAGAGAAGCCTTGTCTCTTTTGAAATCGTATCTAATTTTCTTAAATCTTCCCGCAATAAAAAATGGAGCTGCTTTGGATTAACGGGCGGTCTGTTCTTTGGAAATATCCCCAACAGATAACAATAGTGAAAATATAATCCCCGCAGTCCTCCGATTTTTCGTCTGACTGGCAACGTTCCATACATCCGAACCACATACGTTTTTTTCTGTGGTTCATGTTCCATTCTTTGTATTGCTGACTTTTCATTGGACTGTTCCAATAATCTCTGGCGAATAGCCTCAAGAGTATAATTCTCTCCGAAGTTACGGGCAAGCTTTACTCCTCTTTCTCTGCCTTGCGGACAAATAGTAATATCTTTTCCAAACTTAAAGGAATAGCCCTTTTCCTTCAGGTAATGAAAAAACTGTTTTTCTGTTCTTGCCATCTCGATTGCTTCATCCACATCAGCTTTAATCAATCCCCGGTAAGTCGGTCTGCCCTCCTGCTCCGCTCTCCATTCTCCATAATGCTTTGCCTTTCCTGCTTTTGGATTTTCGATAACGGACAATCTATACTCCCCGCACAGCTTGTCGGACACATTCCGCATATCCCGATAATCCTGATTGGTACGGTGATATCTGCGTCCGTCAGCAAACGAAACAGAATTAACCACAAAATGATTATGAAGATGGTGTGCTTTGTCCAAATGTGTTGCCACAAGCACTTGAAAACGCTCTCCCCATAATTCTTCTGCCAGCTTCACGCCTATCTCATGTGCCATCGCCGGAGTACATTCCCCCGGTGCAAAAGACTGGTATCCATGAAATGCCATAATACCTTCGTCTTTTCCATACCTTTTTTTGACTGCCATCATCTCACTACGTGCAGTAGTCGGTGTACAGTTGATACCAGAAACATACTGCTGCATAATTATTTCAGATTCATTATCAATACTGTCACCTTCCCCTGATTTGTTCTTACGTCTGGTCTTTTCTTCATTTACCGCATACGCAATAACATCTGTCAGTCCCTGTGTGTCTTGTTCTGACATATCCGGTGTTTCCACAAAATCAGGATTTTCTGTCTTTTCCGGATTTTCCACATAGACAACAACTTTTCCAAGCCATCCTTTGACACTCCAGATTGAAGTAGTTGCCATCTTTACTGCCCTTCCACTTTCTCTGGAAGAATGACCGCCTCTGTAATTTTCGCTACCGTCTTTTCAAACGCTCGCATATTCTGATCGTAACGCTGTACATCAATCACATTCAGAGTATGTGCTTTCTGTGCAATCTGATTTAAATTGTTTCCAATCTTATTCAGTTCCCGCATCATGGAGTAATAATCCGGCGGTGGTGCGTCCCTTGGAACCACACCGTTGATGACCTGACGCAAATACGCCTCGCGGTTCAATCCACTTTTTCTCACTTTTTTATCAAGGCTCTCTGCTTCTTTCTTGTTGAGCCGAAATAAAATCGGTATATTTCTTTTTCTCATCGCTCCATATTCCTTTCTTTTTCTATGGATGCCTCCACCTGACTAAGACAGTTTCTTACCCGGTCATATTCATACACCCGGTCTGACAGCACTTCCTCTCTGGCTACTTCAGAGGCATTTACTTCTCTCACCAGTTTTCCTAATTCTTTCGGAGTCATTCCTAAATTTTTCGGAACAACAATGCACTCATGCACAGATGACGGCAAAATATAACATCCCCCATCAAATTTTTCATCTATCCTTTTTAATATATCCGGGTAAATCAATACCGTAGCACCGTTTGTCTGATCCGAATTGGACAGAACAAATAATTCATCATAATCCATTTTTTCATTTTCGTTCATTAAATTTTCTGTTGGTGTCTTATTAAATTGAATCCCCTGAATCACTGTTTCCATGCTCTGTAAAACCGCCGGATGCCTCCGCACACCATTTTCAAATGCTACCTTATGAATTTCCGGCAAAGGTATCTTCCACGCCTTTATCATTTCATTTGTAATATTCATGCTTGCTCTGCCCACATCATAGGGAAATACGATTTTATAAATCACTGCCAGATCTTGCACCCTCTTATAAGGCATTCGGTACAACATTCTTTGATTTGCTTTTTGATTGACCAATACCGGCTCAATATAATGTTTCACTGTTTCATATTCCAGAAAATCAACCTTGTCTACAATATTATGTCTTTCATTGACTTTCAAAAAGAAATCTGCTATTTCTTTCATAACCGTTTCTATAGATTTGCCATGTCTGATTTCATCATAAAATGGATCTGTATAAATAGTCGAACTAATACTTTTGTCTGGCATACCAAAGTTGACTCCGGTCATAATGGTTCCATTATTTTTTTGACTTTCTACTACAGTACATTCCACATCCTGAAATTCGTCTGGAAGATATTCTTTAATATTCTGCACGATGCCTTCCGCAAATACTTTATTTGTTCCCAAGCTGACCACCTCTCTTCTTCTTTTGCTTCTCCTTTATCTGATGATATTTCACCATCCTTTTGCATCTTTTGCTTTTATGTGTACTCTCTAATTCAACTCGCATAACAGTCCTCCTCTATTGAAAGGGTATTAGGGGTTTCCCCTAACAAGCTGCCTTTAGATAGTCCGCTTTTAAGGCAGGCTATCCAAAGGCGTTGCTTGCTGGTATAGTGTATTTCCTACGCCACTCAAAAAATACTTTAAGTGGCACAGATACCTGCCGAAAATAAAATCTGCTTATAGCTTTTTTACTCCTTCCGGATGGAGGCATCCTCCACATTCCGGACAGCACCAAAAACACTTTTTACATTCTTCCTCGCCACATTCTCCATGATCTTCAAGGGTGCATTTGCCGCATTGTGGACAAAGATATTCACAGTCTTCACATCTTTTTTCCATATCTTCCATCATACAATCTTCATTCTCCGGACAAAAATATGGACAGTTTTCACATACCTCCGAACAACTGCACTCGCTCTTTTTCTCTACTAAAACACCTATCATCTCTTCATCTGATACATCAAATTCCTGCCCCGTTGCAATCATGGTCTGCAAAATTTCTTCTGCTGTTTTTGTGTTTTCCGCTCCAATTACAACCTCTTTTTTGTAGATAATTTTCAATTCACACTTAATTGCTTTCATCACAATTCCTCACTTTCTATCGTTCTAAGTCTTTTGTTCTACTTCGTTTATAGTTCCTTTCACCATTTTTTACCCGCTTTGTCAGTCCCTTTCCCAACCGAATGCATAGACAATCGTTGTAATCATTGCCTTGTTTTGGTGGCTGATCATCTGTGCGATACTGCTCTGGCAAGACTGTACAAATTGCTTTTGTTGCAAGCCTCCCTGCTCTGTCATTATCAAGATGCAGCACTACTTCGTTTACTTCCGGATGCTCCTTTAAGAAACGGGTTAATGCTGCCGGGACCTTACTTTTCTCAATTTCCTTTGCTGGCTGGTATATTCCGGCAAGTGATAACAAATGCTCTGCCCTCCAGTCTCGTCCTTCCAGCTTCTGCAAAGTGGCATAAGATAACAGGTCAATCGCTGATTCAAACAGATGTACCGTCCTGCTTTTTTCTCCCGTTGGAATGGAAAAAGAATAGTTTTTATCACTCCCACTCGCCTCTCCGATAAAGTCCGTTCCGACTCCTCTAAGTGCCGCATACCGGGGTTTATCCTCCCGATCCCTGCCAACAAAGACAGCATTATGGTAATTTTCACTCTCATATATCCGTCCCGTTCTCAAACAAAACTCAATAATATCCGTATCAATTCCACGCCTTTGCAGGTAGGAAACAACATAGGTCTGATAACGGTATGACTTTGGTAAAAGCAGGATTTTCTCTTTTGCCTTTTCGGCTGGTACAGAAACAGGCGGCCTTATCGCCGCCTGTTCTGCAATGATTTGTACTGCCTCCATAAAGGTATAATTCCTGACTTTTATCAGATAATCAAGAGCTGACCTGCCACCAATTCCTCTGCTCCACCACATCCATTTCCCATTGGAAATCTTTAAACTGTCATGCGTTTTTGTGGTGTATGTGTTCCCTGAGAAATGAACAAGTTCATATGGCTCATAGTTTTTAAGGTACGTCAGCAAGTCCATCTGTTTAGCCTGACGCACAACTTCTGGTGCGATATATGGCATAATTTTCACTTCCTCTCCTGCCCATCATTTGACATTTCCCCTTTAATTTCATATGTCAGGACATAAAAATAGCCGGGTGGTCTTCGTTATTGAAAACCATCCGGCTATGTAAAATTTATATTAGACTATTTCTATCTTGCTTTGTATCTCAATTGGTAATTTTTCGATTTCTTTCTGAATCCCAAATGTTAATTCATTATACTTTTTGGCTCCTGTTTTTTTCTTGAATATATGAGTAACTTCACATAAATTACCAAATTTACTATTGGCTATTTCTTCCACTCTAAAAGAATATGGAACTTTACAATTACTTATAATGTTTCCTGCTAAATCTTTGTCATCTCCCAGACATATAACAAACTCAAGATTAGTAATTCCTATTCCATATGTAAAAGTCATTGTAACTATATCTTTCGCAACAACCACATCTGTTAACGTAATTTTATATAACTCAGATAAATACTGTGTCTTCTTATCTGCTAAGTCATAAGGATGATTAAAATCAAATAAGACTTCTTGTGGGCGTAATCCGTTTCGAGTTAATGCATGATTATAAAAATTCTCTGCACTCAATTTTGTTCCAACTCCAGTTAAATGCAGAAATGAAGATTTTTTAAAAATTACCTCTATAAATTCATTCTCATATACAAACATATAAGTATTTCCTACAAAGTATTGTTTATACTTTTTCGCTGAATTATGAATTCTTCTTATGATTTGTGCTTTTCCCATTATTTCCTCCGAAATTAAAAAGGGAAGCTACGCTTCCCTTAGAATAACCACTGGCTGTTTGTTTTGTCCTCTACCGATTCCAAAACATTTGCGTATGACCTAATCCCCATACTGGATATGACATTATCCTAACGATACCGTGCCACCCGGGTTGTTATATTGATGCAATCGCAATAACAAAGCCGCAGATTATTGTATTGCTCTACGTGCAACTCCAGTGCTTTCTATAATTATAGTATGTCAGATATATCTATTTGTCAATCATATTTTTTTAGTTTTTAAATTTGTTTCCATTTTTTCTTAGTTCTATACTTATATTTTCCAAAAATCAATCTATGCGAAGAGACACTTTTTGAATAATAACATACTTTTCTTTTTCCGTACAAACATTATGTTAATGCTGTCTGCACCATGTTCCCCCATTCATCAATAGATTATTTTTATTTGTTTCAACTGCATAGTATTATATTATTTTCAACAATTGCAGTAATTCTAACATATGCCTCCCGCCTAAAAGGTACGTTTGAAGATTTTCCATATCTCTCTGTTTTGTCTCTAACCGCCAAAATCTTGATAATGCCTCTAACTCTGATACTGCTAAATTCATCGGTTTTCTAATAACATCTCCATCAATTATCGTAGAAATAAATCGATACTTGTCTAAGATTTCTCCACTTTCTTCCAATACCTGATTGTATAAATCAGATTCTTTTTTCAGTTCCTCTTGACATCCTTCTTCTAATTTTTCGGCAACCCCATTCAACCACAATGGCAGATTATAAAGGTCTATATCATTTATTTTCACATGTATTCCCCCTTTCTCCTCAGACTACCTTATAACAAATCTGCTTGTCCATTGTGCGATTTTAAAATTGACAGACTTGATTTCTATAAATCAATCTGCTATGTAAACGGTACTGGTTTCCCAATACCGTAAATTTCTTACCGTTCCCGCTCTCTACTACTTTTTTCAAGCACCACTTTGTTTTCTTGCTCTTCGTCCAGAATAACCCTATCCTTCTTATCCATGTCCAAAAGAGCATTTAATTCTCCAAGTCTTGCTATCTTTTCAGCTAACTCCTGCTCTTTGGGAAATGGTTTCTGTGCCTCACTTTTTGCTGTTTCAAGCTGTGTTTTTGTATTCTCCAGCCTTTCCCGGCACCGTTCCAGATTATCCTCGAATCTTGCAATCTCATTATCCAAACGGGTAATGTTTCCATGAATATCCGTTCCAATCGGTACATCATGCGTCAGTTTTCCTTTCAAAGCAATAACAAATTCCTGTTTGAACATATCAAAGAATAATTCCATTTTCATCCCACGATAAGCTCCAAGCTCTACTTCTTCTGGCGATTTCATAGCTTTGCAGGCTTCTACAATCGCTTTTCCTGCCTCTTGTTTTTCCGTATAAGTCATACCGTTTATCTGCATAGATGGGAACACTTCCCGATCAGCAGGTGTAAATGCCTTTACCTGTGCTATATCTTCCCGATAAGCTGCAATACGTTCTTCCAGATGTTTTATCTCCATCGGATACTGTTTGGTTGCCTTATCTTCCATTTCATACCGCTGGCTTAAAAAACTCTGCTTTAATAATTGCAATTTTGACACCTGTACATCCAAATCCATCTTCTCTTTAATATGTGGATTTCCAGTTGCAAGTGCTTTGATTTCTGCATAGGATAATGCCACCTCATCAATATCCTCAACGGTTCGTGCCGGACTTTTAGAAGTCATGATCTGGCTGATGAACTTCTGTTTATTCTCAATAATCTGATAGAGATAAGCGTCAAAAGTTCCTTCCGTAACATACCGGACAATGCTTACTTTCTTATTCTGATTACCACGTCGTACGCTTCTTCCTGCCCTCTGCTCTAAG
>NZ_JBNPLX010000031.1:0-33729 GCF_050313695.1 Bariatricus sp. SGI.161 | reverse complement strand
AACATTTGCTTTTTGCCACCATAGATTTTTCCGGCACTGAGCAAATGTTTTTTTGTATTCGGGCGTTGCCCTCATACAGAATCAGCAACCAAAGAAAAAAAGAATATAAGTGTATGTGATGGCAAAAAATCCAAATCCTACAAATCTGCCATTACCGCCACTCTATACTTTTACTTTTTCTTTTGGTTGGGGCTTTAGCCCGGAAAAGGAGAAAACATGAAAAGCAATGATTGGAAAAAATTTGAGGAAATAGTAAATAAACAGGACAATGAGCAATTTTATTTGTTAATGCGATATTGGAAAGCAATCGGGGCAGAAATCGCCTTTAACGATGCTTACACAGAATTACACTTGCTGGCAGATATGCCGACTCGTGATAACAAAGAGGAAAATGCGGAGTTTATTCGATTGCTGGCAGATTTCGGATTTAATTTGGATGATCCGAATTTGCTGGAAAAAAGCCGGAAAATGCTCATAAAAGCAATCGAAAACGAAAATGAAAAGCGAATTGATAAGGTAAGTAGATTCATTTATTTGTTGGGCGTAAGAACCGCTGTTAATCGCTTAAAAGAACGGGCAAATGAGTGTCTGGATGCAATTAACGATAAATACAAAGATGCGCTTGTAAGCGTAGTTAAGATGCAAAAGGAAATGGAAATTTGAAAAAGGAGAAAATAAAAATGGAAAATAAAACAAAGGATAGAAATGAATATGGCTTATCACCAAAACAAGTCAAAGAAACAAATGAATACGAAAAATTAACAGAATCCAGAAAATCACATAGAAAGAGCGAGTTGAATGAACTTGTACTTGATTTATCGCTTGGCATTAAATCCGGCAGTAAAGATAAGCTGAAGGATTTATTAAAAGGAGTTACTTACATTAAGTGCGTAAAAGTGCGTGGTATGATTTGCGATACTGCCAACAATATGCATTTCGTTCTCAATACGCTTGAGGATATGGGTGTGATTGTCGGGGACATAAACATAGAGGTGGAGATGTAATGGAAAATATAGGAAAAGCAGAAAATGCCTGTTTAGAGCGTGTATACGCCCGTAGACGAGAGATTTTCGAGGATGTGGGAAAAACATCGGGTAAGGATGGAAAAAGCCATTTAAAGGCATTACACGAACGCCTAGAGGCTAATATGAGAGAAGAAAGAGCAATCTTAGGGGTGGCATGATGACAAAAAAAGAATTTACGAAGGAGCTGTCAAAAAGATCCGGCTGGCCTTATACAAAGTGTTTATTGTGCGTTAATTATATGATTGAAATTGCCCAGGACGCAATAATAAAGGGCAATGGTCTAAAGCTGCCGGGTCTGGGTAGTTGGAGCGTATATGTCAAAGGTGGATTTGCCAGGGCTAATAAAGATACGGGCAAGCCTGAGTACGTGCCGCCTACTTGTTTTGTGCGCTTTAGGGCAAGCAAGTTTATAAAAGAAAAACTGCAACGAATTTCTTTGCCGGTGAGCAAAGGAAAAATCGTAATTGGAGGAAATAAATAAAAATGGATCAATTAAACAAAATACTTGAAATTTGCCAGGATATTTCTGGCAGACGGAAATTAAAAATTGTATTGCATGAAATATATGCAAGCGAAGATTTATATAACGAAAATGGAATTACATATCTTGAACAGTATACAAGAGATAATGCCGATACAGTCAAAGGTATGCCTTTGTGTGCGGAGTTTTTGGACGATGACAAAGATGTGCCTTATGGTCATGGATTGACTGGCTATCGGGGCGATTTGCCGGTATTTGAAGATTCTGTACAGGTGGGTACATTTGAAGATTGGTCTATAGAAGATATAGAGATTGACGGAGCTATACATAGATGCTTATGTGGAATTGGTTACATCAATGAAAACAGATATCCAAATTTTTGTGATTGGATTGATAGCGAATTAGCCAAAGGAAACAGAATATTTGGTAGCATAGAGTTTGCCGGAACAAAAGAAAATGGCGGTGAAATCATCTATAGAGATGGTTACAAAGAAAAAGGGCGTATTCCTATGGTTTATGACTATACAGGCTATTGTATCGTATCAATTCGCCCGGCAGATGCAACAGCTATGTTGTTAGAGTTTGATAAAGGCAAATCGCCGGAAAATGAATTTGATAACGTTTTCGGAAATCATGAGTCAAATACAGCCAATGATAACGAGTTTGACGATATTTTCCTCGCTACAATAGGCGTGATGAACGGTGATGAAAAGCCAGAAAATGATGATTTTGATGGCGTTTTTGAAGGTGAGATTTCCACAAGTGTTGGAGATTTAATGGATGTTTTTGAATAAAGGAGAATGAAATAATGGATAAATATATGCAAATGAATATTGATACAAGTACAATAAGGGATCTTGATCGTGATGGAGGTTTACCGGCTGATGACTTGGCTAAAATGGTTTCCTCGGATTATGCAATAAATCAATGTGGAAAAGTTGAAAAAGGAGAAAATGAAAATGAAAGAATTTAAAGTAAATGATTTTATTGAGCTTGAAAATGTCGCTGCATGGCAGCTAATCATTAGTCCTATTTTAGATCCAAAATCGCCCCCATATAAAATAGCACCATATGAAAAAAGCTATATGAAAATGACATTTGGTGAAATTGAAGCTCATATAAAGAGAAGAAATACTTATTTTATTGGATTTGATTCAGACCGCAACCATGCGCTTTTAAGAATTGTAGATCCAGAAGCGAGAAAAGCACTTTTGAATATTGATAAAGAGCAAATAATGCTTACAGATGACGCTATTAAACAACTGTTTGCTTGTAAAAATAAAGAATCATATCAAAAAATGCTTGATAAGTTGATTGCTACAAAAGCAGAAGCACAAACGATGCGTTTCAAATGGGATGAAATTGATTTTGACAGTATGAATAGATGGAAAGAAAATATGCTTGCTGAAAAAATCGAAGAGTTTTTACCGCCATTAGAACCAGATTTAAGACAGATTAAATATTATGATAAAGAGCCTGCTGGTGCAAGATGGCATTTTTAATTAAATAAAATTACTTTTTTTATAGTGGGTGGAATCGCTGAATTTCGCCCACTTTTTAATTTTGAACGAAAAAGGAGAAATAAAAAATGAATTTAGATTATAGAACATATGCAGCAACAGTTAAATCAATTGTAAGTGGAAATTTTGATGAAAATGGAAATTATATCCCAGAATTTGGAAAAGGGAATATTTTAAGAATTTACTGCATGGCAGTTACGAAAAATGAAGAAGCAAAGAAATTAAATTTCGATGAAATCGGGGCTTTTGAGTATATTGACAAGTGCATGGAGCTTGTAGGGGGTGAATTTGCCGAGGCATTGAAAGATAATGATTATTTTTCTTTTGGTGGTGCGGTAAAAGACGCTGAAAAGGTTATTAATTTTAAACTTGAGAAAATGTCTCATGAAAACAAATTTGAATCAGCTCTTGAAGCAATAATTAAAAAAGTCAATGAGATTGATAAAAATGTAAACCCGGAAGATATTAAAAAAGTATTGGATGCGCTGAAAGAGCAGAAGCCACTTGATGAGGGCACAATTGTAGAAGAATATTGGAAACAGAAAGATAATAAAGACGGAGAAGAGAGAGCCTAAATTGTAGGCTCTTTTTTCTTTGATGAAAAAGGGGTGATTTTATGTCAGATTTTATAGCTCATGTCATAGCTGAACTTGACATGTCAAAGGCAGAAGCACAACTTAATGCCTTTACCGGCAAAAAGTACAAACTACAGTTTGATACCGCCGATGTTAATTCTATGACAAAAAATCTCGAAACAGAGATGGCGAAAGCCGGAAAAACTGCCGGATCATCTTTTAGCAAAAATCTCTCTCAATCACTGTCTAATTCAAATGTTAATAAGCAATTTACAAGTCTTAATAACAGCATTGCCCAGACAAATAAAAATCTGAATAATGTCAATGTACATGGCTTAAATAATGTAGTGGGTGCGGTTACGAAATACTTTTCTGCTTATCGTCTGGTAGCAAATGGCTTACAGGAGCTTAAAAATGGCTTTAACTTTGTAAATCAGCTTGACGATGCAATGACAAACATTAGTTATACAATGGATGTCAGCACTGACCAGTTAAAGAGTTTTAGTTCTCAAGCAATCCAAATGGCTCAAGATTTACATACATCGGCAAAAACTGTATTAGAAGCATCAACTTTGTATGCAAATGCAAATGAAACCATTGAAAGCATCATGACAAAGACACAAACTGCTACCATGTTGGCAAATGTCACCGGCATGACGGGCGAAAAATCCGCAAAAACACTGCAGTCTATCATAAATCAGTTTAATCTTACTCAAGATGACTTATTAATGATTTCCGACACCATTCAAAGTGTTTCGCAATCAATGGCATATGATTTCGCCGGTGGAATTGAACAGATTACCGCCGGTATTTCTGCGTCTGGTAGTGTGGCAGCAGATGCCGGATTAAGTCTTGCTGAGTATTCCTCTATGCTTGGTACAATCATTGAGCAGACTGGAAACAGCGGTTCACAAGTTGGTAATGCTTTAAAAACAATCTTTACAAGGATTACAAAGGCTTCGGAAACATCTGGCACACTTACAAGTGATATCTCAAAAGCAGAAACAAGTTTGCGGTCAGTAGGAATTGAAGTTCGTAGTTCAAGTGGTGAATTTCGTGAGCTTGATGATATTCTGGGTGATTTAGCCGGTAAATGGGATACTTTAAGTGATACACAACAATCTAATTTATCATATGAGTTAGCCGGTACAAGACAGAGAAATATTCTTAACAGTTTATTAAAGAATTGGGATTTATACGAAGAACGTGTCGAAAATGCCACAAGTCTTGAAGATTCCCCGACCCTGAAAAATCAAGAGAAATATGCCGAGTCAATGACTGGACATCTGGAAGAGCTGTCTGCTGCCGTTGAATCATTTTGGGCAACGTTTATTGATACTAAGTCTGCAAAATCAGCGGTTGATTTTCTCACCAATGTTATTGGTTTATTGGAGAAATTAACTAAAACGTTCGGAAGTGTTGGAACAATCGGGGCTGGAATGACGTTGTTCTCGTTGTTCAAAAATAGGAGCTATTTCGGCACTCTCATTTCTTCTTTGGCTGAGAGTGAAAAGAGTCTTTCTAATTTTGGTGCTGCTGCCTCTATGGCTGGTACTGATCTTAAAAACTTCTTAAAAACTCCATCTGGTGTGGCTACAGCCGTAGGAGCTGCGACCGCCGTTATTGGTCTGGCGGTTCAGGCATATCAGAATTATCAACAAGAGTTACGCAAGACAAGGGAAGAACAACTTGAACAGGCACAAGCTGCCGTTGATAACGCCGATGCATTTGAGGACGCTTATGTATTAGCCTCGCAGTATGCAAATAAAACAAGCCTTACAGCCGAGGAAGAAAGCAAATTTAAAGAAGCTGTTGAAAGTGCAAGTGAAGCTCTTGGCGGTAAAGCCGGGGCATTTGATACAGCCACGGGATCAGCACAAACTTATTTGGAAAAGCTCCAGGAAGTAGAAAAAGAACAGCTCAAACAAGCGAAAATTGACGCTACAAAAGAGCGTGATGCTGCCGAAAAACTTTTACAGTCAGATACTTACGGTTGGTCAGGCTCAAAGGTTACAATAGATTTATCGGGCAGAACCGCCGTTGAAGAGTTCATGGAGGCAAAAAAGGTTCTCGAAAGCCTTATGAAAGATTATATTGATCTGGGAACATACGGCGATGAACTTGAGCCTTTAAATTGGGATGCCGATACATCTAACATGGATGCTGTAGTTGATTACTATTATCAATTAATAAATCTGCAAAATCAATTAGCCGATCAGAATCTTACAAATAATGACATTTATGACGATTCGACCAAAATCATAAATAATCTGAAAGACGATGTTGAGGCTTATGTTCAGGCGAAATATGACGAACTGAAATATACTTACGAAGCGAAAAATGGTATTCCAACGACCGTTGAAGAATACAACAAGATGCATGATTCCATTCTTGGAAATATTGATGCTACACAAGAATATAAAGATGTTTTGTCTGGCATGATGCAAGAGGATTTTGCCGACACGATTGATTTTACTGAAATCGGAGCAAATGCGGAAAATGCAGCGGAACAGATTGCAAATGCAGCAGCCAACGCCACAAGCTCATTAGCTCAAATGTCGGAAAAAGCACAAGATGTTGTGGACTCAATCAAGAGTGTACAAGATGTGCTTAATGGTCAAAGCACGGGGCAATCTATATCATTAGCCGATTGGAATTCTGAAGAGTTACAAGATTATCGGAGTGCATTGGAATATGTCAATGGATCTATGCAACTTAATGTTGATAAGGTCAATGAGATTGTCAAGACGAAAAGTGAAGAACAGATTGCCGTTAATGATACAAATAAGGCATATGCAGAGGCTCAATATCTTGCAAATGCCGGGGAAATTGAGAAGTTACGGGCAAAAATCCGTGATAATACATATGCTACGAACGAGAATGAAGCAAGTGTACAGGCTCAGATTGATGCTTATTTAGCGGAAAATGATACGCTTTTGGACACAATCAACAGCTATGATATCATGAATGCTTCTATCACAGAAGCTACAAGTGCATATCAGAATTGGTTAAATGCTCAGAATGCAGCACAATCTGGTGATATGTTTGACAGTTCGCTTAAAGCAATTCAAAAAATCAATGATACGCTGAATAATAGTGAATCTGATAGTTATGGAAGGATCGGAAATGAAGATTATCAGGCAGCAGTTGATTTTATTGTGCCGGAAAGCGTAGATCATGAGGATACGGCAGCAGTCAACAGCTATATGCAGAGTATTTCTGATTTGTTTACAAAGGATTCAGACGGAAATAAAAACGGATTAAACATTGATGAATTCTGCCAGAAAGCCATTGATGCCGGGCTTATGACACTTGACGAGTCAGCCGGTGAATACAAAATCGCCGGTCAAAAGACTATGCAAGATTTCGCCGATGGTCTGGGGCTGTCTCTTCCACTGGTTCAAGCTATGTTCGGCGAGATGGAAGAGTTTGGAGCTAAATTTGAATGGGCAGATGAAGCCAACAAAACAATTGGTGATTTGGGCGTTTCTGCAACTGAAGCAGCGGAAAAACTGAGAAGTATTGACCAATTCAAAGATCTGAAAATCCAGATGGATGTTTCTGACCTTGCAACCAGTGAAGAAAAGATAAGTGCATTAGATGCAACGATCGCCGAGATGCAAGGCGTGAAAGCAAGTGTTGCGGTTGATTCTTCAGAGGCGCAATACGCAAATCAGGTTATTTCCTACTGTATTACACAAAAACAGATGCTTAGTCAGCCGGAAGTTATGCAAGTAGATACCTCTTTAGTTGAAGGTAAAATAGGTGAAGCTATTGCACTATTCCAGGAATTCCAAACAGCGAAAGAACAGCTTGAAAAGACTCAGGCTCTTGGACTTGATACAAGTCAAGCACAAGCAAATCTGGACTCAGTAACGCAAAAGATACAAGGATTGGATCAGAGCGTAACAACAGTTCTTAATGTTGATACTTCATCTGTTGACAATATTCAACAGTCAATTTCTAATTTGACCTGTCAAATGTTAGTAGATGTTGGCATTGATGATAAGGCTATTATTGGCTTCCAGAGTGAAGAACACGATGCCAAAGGTAAAGTTACATGGGATAACGATACCGCTGCCGTTGACGCTTATTCTGCTGCCAGAAAAGCTGCCAATGGTACAGTCAAGTGGTACAATGACACAACCTTAGTCAAAACCAAATTTACCGCCACGGGAACAATCAATTGGACAAATTCCGGCGGTGGTCATAGCCTTAATGGTACTGCTCATGCCGGTGGTACTGCAAGAGTGGGCGGTAATTGGGGAACAGCTCCAGGCGGGGAAACTCTTGTAGGCGAGTTAGGTCAAGAAATAGTAGTTGACCCCCGTACAGGCATGTGGTACACGGTGGGAGATTCCGGGGCTGAATTTGTAAATATCCCGAAAAATGCCATTGTATTCAATCACAAGCAATCAAAGGCACTGTTAGAAAATGGTTATGTTGCTGGACGTGCCACGGCTCTTGCGTGGGGTACTGCTGCCGTTACTGGTGGAATTAAGGTATCACAAGCGCAAAAATCAAGTGCGTACAATGCGCCGGTTAAGTCAAAAAGTTCTTCTGGTGGAACGTCAAAAAAGAATTACAATAAATCAAACGATAAGAATACAAAGGATTTCGAGGAAACTTTTGATTTTGTGGAAATCGCGCTTAATCGTATAACCGAAGCTATTGACCGACTGAAGATTAAAGCTCAGAGCGTCTATAAATCGCTGAAAACTAAGAATCTTGCATTGACCGATGAAATGTCTATGCTGACTCAGCAGATTGATTTACAGAGTCAAGCATATAGTCAGTATCTGAAACAGGCTAATGCTGTGGGATTATCAGCGGAATGGCAGAATAAAGTAAAAAATGGCTCTATTGAGTTTTCCACGATAAAAGACGAAGATCTTGCCGATAAGATCAAGGATTTCCAGAAATATTATGAGGCTGCGATTGATGCAAAAGATGCAATAGCCGAATTGCACGAAGAGCTTGCAAGTCTTTACAAAGATAAGTTTGATAATGTGGCTGACAAATACCAGGGTGATCTTGCCCTCATGGAGCATTTGACAAACACTTATAAAACGGGGCTTGATATGCTGGAAACAGAAGGCTACAAAGGCTCTACAGTCTATTATCAGGCACTTCAGAAAGCCGAAACAGAAAGTATAGGCATTTTGAAAAACGAGCTTAAATCGCTCACAGACGCTTATTCTGAGGCTATGAATTCTGGGGAAATCGCCGAGGGTTCTGCTGCATGGTACGATATGCAGCAAAGCATAAACGGCGTAAAGGAAGCTATTCAAGAGGCTGAATTAAGTCTCAAAGAATACGAAAAATCTATGAGAGAACTGGAATGGGAATTCTTTGATTATATGGAAGAACGCATTTCTGGCATCACAGACGAAGCCGGATTTCTTATTGATTTGCTGGGCGGTTCAAAATTGTTTGATGAAAAAGGTTATATGACAGATGCCGGATTATCTACAATGGGATTACATGGACGAATTATAACGTTTACATGGCACAAGCTGACCAGTACGCCGAGGAAATTTCAGCACTCAATGAAGCGATTGCGAATGATCCGTTTAATACGGATTTGCTTAAACGCCGTGAAGAATTACTTTCACTTCAAAGAGAATCTATTCTCGCTGCAGAGGACGAGAAACAAGCTATTTCTGATTTAGTCGAGGACGGAATAAATGCACAACTTGATGCTCTGAAAGAATTAATCGACACATATACGGACTCTTTGGATAGTGCTAAAGATTTATATGATTATCAGAAAAAGGTTAAAGATCAAACTTCTGAAATCGCATCTTTGCAGAAACAGTTATCGGCTTATTCCGGCGATACATCCGAAGAAACAAGAGCAACTATCCAAAAAATTGAAGTTGACTTGTCAAAAGCAATGGAAGAACTTCAAGAAACAGAATATGACCAATATATTTCTGACCAAAAGAAAATGTTGGATGATTTATATACTGAATATGAAATGATTCTGAACCAGCGATTAGATGACGTTGATGCACTTATCTCTGATATGATTGACACAATCAATGCTAACTCTTCTACTATTGGTGATACCATTATGCAAGAGTGCGCAAATGTAGGTTATACTCTCACAGATTCAATGAATGCAATTTGGACAAATGAGGGTGGAGCTTTCGCCGTTATCTCAAAATATGGTGAGCAATTCTTAACACAGAATACATCTACATTGAATGCTATTCTTGGTATTAAAGCATATACGGACTCATTGATTGCCAAAGCTGATGCCGAAGCCAAAGCAAAAGCAGAAGCTATAAAGAAACAAACTGAGGCAAGTAAACCAGTAAGTCAGCCAGCTAAATCAACGACACCAACTACAACAACACCAAAGTCAAAAGGTACTCAAGGTGATGGAAAAATTCAAGTCGGTGATAAGGTAACATTTAAGAGTGGTAAATATTACTACTCTTCTGATGGTAAATCTCCTACTGGTTCAAAATATCAAGGTAAACAGGTATATGTCACAAAAATAAACAATGCATCTTGGGCTACAAAACCTTATCATATTAGTACGGGAAGTAAATTAGGAAGTGGGGATTTAGGATGGTTGACCAAATCTCAACTTTCTGGATATGCAAAAGGTTTAAAATATGCAACCAAAGATGAAGATGCTTGGGTAAATGAGCTTGCTCCTGAATCTATTGTTAGTCCATCAAAGCGTGCCATTATAACACATGTTAATAAGGCTGACCGTATACTTAATGGAGATGCAACTGAAAACATCTGGGATATGGCAAATGATCCTTCTGGGTTTATTAGCAAGAATTTGTTCCCAGATGCTGTTACGAATGATATTGAACCATATATAAATGTTGACAATAGTAAGATTGACAATGTTACCTTTACTTTGCCAAATGTTTATAATTATGAGGATTTCATGAATCGTGCGAAAAAGGATGATAAGTTTGAAGGTATGATTCAAGCTATGACTGTTCGTAGACTCAATGGTGGAACAAAGCATGGTAAAAATAAATATGTTTGGTAATTTTGAAGGAGAGTGTTAAACACTCTCCTTTTTAATAGAGGGAAAAATGTCTTTAGAAAGTATGATGCAAAGAAGAAAACTTGATAGAATTTTAAAATCAAATTTTTTGTTAATAAAAAGGTAGAAAATGAAGGAGAAAATGTATGGGAAATAATACAAAATTGATTGAAAAATTGAATCATAGAATTGCTGAATTAGAGGCAGAAAACAAATCTTTGATTGCTAAAGTAACCAAATACGAATCAATCATTGATGAAACAACCAAAGCAAAAACAGAATACGAAAAATGTTTAAAGTCATGCCGGGAATTATCCGCAACATATGCCGAGGCTGTCAAAGAAGCAAGACAGGCAAAGCGTGAACTCACTGAGCAAATGGAAAAAGAAATTGCAAATTTCCGCAAACATTCTCGGATGTTATTGAAGGATGCCCCGAAATAATAGTTTAAATCTTCAATATCAGCTTACAGAAAGCGATTTGAAGGAGGCTGGCATTAAGCCATACCCACTCGAAGAATTTCGCCCGGTATCATATGTGCCCGGTTGGTTTGTGTCCAACTTTGCCCGGATTATTTCAAAACGCTCTAATCAAGTTAAAGAGCTGCAGACGGTCTGGAAAAAGGGGCGAGAAACCATAGCAACATATCAGTGCGAAAATGGCGAGAAGAAAAGCATTGCTTATGATTTGCATAAATTAGTTGCCGATGCTTTTGTGCCAATTCCCGATTGGATAAAACCGGGTGATACTGTACAAATCCACCACATAAGAGAAGTAAACAAAGAAGAGCGAGATATCTCAACTCATTATGCGTCTAATCTTATGCGGTTGCCGGTTAGCATCCACAATACTATTCACAGTATCGCCCAGATTGAAGTATACGCAGCAAAAAGATTCCAATCTATGGATTTTATATCTGCTGCCGAAAAGCTGGATATAACGCCGTATGAGCTGGATGACATTATCCGCACTCAGCCACATGTAAAAGATGGCGTGTATACAGTCTATAATTATCCGATATTACACGGTAAAAAGGTTAATAACCTTATATTCCGTTTAATATATAATAAAGATCTCAAAAAGATCCTCCAAAACTAATTTTGAGATTTTACATGGTTATAAAGAATTCATTCATTTCATTTATATGTGAGAGTGGAGCAGTGATAAATTGCCCACTCTCATTTTTTTGCACTTATACAACACAAAATTTTTCTTTGATTTCACCTTGCTATAGTGTATAATTATTTTATACGAAAGAAGGTGAACAAAAGATGGTTGATTATAATGATATAGAAGAGTATTTAGATTGGACAAAGAAGAAAGCCGAACTTAAATTTGATTCCACAACTAAAAGTTTTCCTATTCTCTATAATTGTATTTATTGGGCATTTATGGGATGTAATATAGGATCAGAAGAAGGAAAACATAGACCAGTCTTAATAACACGAACTTACAAAAATTCGCCAATTTGCACGGTTTTACCACTAACAACACAAAGATTAAATGATGGTAAACCCTATCATGTTGATTTAGAGTTACTTAATTCTACTGTTCTTTGTGAACAAATGCGTATAATAGATACCACAAGATTAGATAAACCGATGTATTTGAATGGTAAAATTTGTACGATAACAGAAAAAGACTGGAATGCCATAGACAAACAAATTAGAAAGCAGTATTTGCTTGGCAAACTTCCATCACAAAAAAAGCCAACAGAATAATGGATCAAATTAGCTTGACATTCATATAATAGTTGTATATAATGTAATTGTAAAAAATAAAAAACATTTATTACCACCGCTTCGGCGGGTATATCATTAATTATTCCAGAACCATCTAGTGAAAACTAGGTGGTTTTGTGCATATAAAATATAAAATAAATTATCTGACAATTTATATAATAGTCAGATAAAACAGGATAAACAATGCAAATGTCTATCAATTTCTCGTTCTCATGTTATTTTTTTAAACTCGAACAGTTGAAATTTCACAGATTCCCCAGCTTAATACCAAAACAGAACAAATGTTTGTATGAAAAGTCGGTATAAAACCTACTAAAATAGTAGGAAATAGTGCGATTTTTCCGATATCGGTTGATTTATTGGGGCATTATACCAAAAAAGGAAAGCAATCAAGCCTTCCCCTCTTTCTTAGCCTTCTTTTCATGTTTATATTCAGCTCGTAATGACTCGATTGATTTTGCCGGATCAAGTTCAACTTTCCAGTCTTTTAGTAAATCCCAGGGCTGACATTGCAGCAATTGGCAGATTTCCTCAATAGTGGCGGTGCTGACATGATCGCCATTGTTTGAGCCAATTTTTGCAAGTGTTCCACCAGATAATATTTTTAATTGCTTAACTGTATATTGCTTTATATCTTTATCGGCAAATCGCTTTTTAATCTCAGTATAATCTATCATGTGCGCTATCTCCTTTTTCCGATACATTTATTATATCATTTTTATGTTTAGCGCACAACATTATTATTGCTTGATAAAAAAATAGGCAACAGCACGTAGCTGCCACCTTCTTATTATTTGCATCTCTTACAATATTCGTATAACATTTGTTCCCACTCCAAAAGCTCTTGTACTTCCTTCATGGTCATGTGTTCAATCTCCAGTGTGATTATTTCAGGCTCATAGTTATCATTGATAATTGTTTCTTCCACGTCCACGGTTTCATGCACCGGGTCAATCCAAAGAATGATCTCAGGCGTGATATATATTCCTGTTTCTGCTCCATCTGTGATGATATTATCCCATGTCTTAACCTTATTAATAACTTGCGGAACAGTAAGCCAAAATTCCATTTTTTTTGTGTTGGTCGTAAATTTAATCATTGTTAAATCCCCCTTATTTAATATACTTTTCTAAAACTGAATCAGATACGCCAGACTTGTAAATCTTTCTAATATCTGTGATTGTTTCATCTTTTAAGAGTTTTAACCATTCTAGCAAGTCTTTTCTACTATTGGCATAGTTGTGATTATTGCCATTATTATAGAGGATAATGTATCTCATGCGGTTGTCCTCCTTATCAGTTTGGAATCATCAAACCATTTAACAGATCCACCAGCAAACTTAATAGGTGGCTGAGTAATAAATGATTTTCCAATTCTAGTTACAACGCCATTTTTAGTTTCCGTTGCAAAAACTATTGTTTCTTTCTTCATCTTTGTTACTCCCTTCAATAGATTGGTTATATTATATCTCATAAAAACGAGACAGTCAATATAAATATCCCGAAAAAATGAGATATTATTTAAAAGGTATTTTTGTGGTATTACTCAAAAACCTAAAATAAAAACCTTGCAATAAAAACCACAAAACATCTTGCTTTTGCGCTTGTTCCGTGCTATAATTAAACCATAAAAAATAACGTTCGTTTTTATTTGAGGTATGGAGGAAATAAAGATGTGTAAAGTATATGGTTATTGTCGAATTAGTACAGCGAAACAATCTATTGATAGACAGGTTAGAAACATTCTTGCAGCTTATCCGAATGCTGACATCAGAAAAGAAATCTACACCGGCACGAAATACCAGGGAAGAGAAGAACTCAAAAAGATTCTGGACAAGGCAAACAAAGGCGATACAATAGTATTTGATAGTGTAAGCCGTATGAGCCGTAATGCCGATGAAGGTATAGCATTATACTTTGAACTGTATAACAAAGGAATTAACTTAGTATTCTTAAAAGAGAGACACATAGACACTGACTCATACAATCAGGCATTGGAAACAGCCGGTATTAAAGTTGATTCAGATGGAACAGCAGAGGGTGAATTAGTCAGCGATATTACAAAAGCTATCACGAAATTTATGAGAGCAAAAGCAAGTTCCGATATCAGAAAAGCATTTGAACAGAGTGAAAAGGAAGTTTCTGATTTACACCAGAGAACCAAAGAGGGAATCGAAACAGCACGTTTAAATGGAAAAGCTATTGGTGGAACAGCAACCAAAGGAAAAACAAAGACAACAAAGAAATCTCTTGAGGCGAAAGAAATCATCAAGAAACATTCCAAATCATTTGGTGGCACACTTGGCAATCAAGAAATAATGAAACTTGCCGGAATCACAGAACCGACCTTGTTAAAATATAAAAAGGAAATCAGACAAGAGATGATCGCAGATGGAACAATGGAATAATAGCAAGCCTGGGTTAAATGCCTGGGCTTTTTTCTTGCAATAATCCCTTGTAGAAGTGGTGGGGGTATGTTTACATTTGTTGACACGAACATGCGTTCCTCCTTCTGCTTCGGGGTCATCCTCACTCTACACCCTATCCAACCAATCCGAACATGATAAAAGTAACAAACTATACCGTCCAAAAGAAAAAAGATAATTATATAGTGCGCTCAAATGAGCCGATCCGCTGCAGTTGTGGAGCCGAAGTCCTGAAGCGTGGCAGCAAGGGGCGTTACATAGTGGGCAATGACGGAACAAAGAAAAGATACATATTAAAAAGGGTGTATTGTCCGGCGTGCGACAAGCTCCACATGATTGTGCCGGATTTTATCGAACCGTATAAGCAATATGAGAAAAGTGCGATTGATGGCGTTCGGAATGGCACTAATGATTGTTCTGCTGCCGATGATTCCACAATCTACAGGTGGAAAAAATTATAATGCACCCACTTTGCATGGTGGTAAATTGCCACAAATGATAAACTGCTTTTCTGGAGGTGTTGAAATGAAGAAAAAGAAAACTTTCCTTATTATAATGATTTTGCTACTTTTGCTTATTTGCGTTGCTATACTTTTTTCTTTTGGGCGTTCCCCGGAAAAAATCCTGCTGCCATCGGATGAAAACGCCGAGGAATGGAGCGGAAACCAAAATTTGCCAAATGGTGAAAAGTCAGAAACAAAAACGATTAAGATTCCTGGCTTCGATTCTCTTGCGTTTAAAGCCAATCAAAAAGAACAAAAGGTAAATTTTTACAATCCCAAAGAGAATACTTGTCTTTTCCGCATGACATTATTTGTTGATGATGTGCAATATTGGCAGTCTGGATATGTCGAGCCAGGCAAAGGGTTTTATGATATTACTCTTGATAATGTACTGGAATCCGGCGATTATGATGCCTATTTGCTCATAGAATGTTATAAGGAAGAAGGTACAACATTAAATAATGCAAAAGTAGAATTTCAAATGAAGGTGGTAGAATAATGAAAAAGAGATTAATAGGTTTTGCAATGGCTCTTTGTCTGTTGGTTGGTTCGGCTATGAGTGTGTCGGCACAACAGATATATGGTGATGGTGGAAGTGCAGACGTTTCAATATCTTACGATAATCAAAGCACTTTTACCATTAACATCCCGGAAAGCATAGATTTGAGTGATCCAGAAGGTTATAAGTTTACAGCGGAATATATGTATATTACTGACAGTGAAATGGTTTGCGTATATGCGCCAGAAGATCCCATTCCAATGACTAACGAATGGGGCGCAAGCGGAACTGTGAAACTTAATCTAAATGAAGGTGGACGTGTAGCAACATTCTATCGGGATCAAACTGTCTCTGATACTGTAGTTTATGGAGTGTTTAATGGCATGGATGCCGGACATTATACGGGTACAGCCACATTTACAGTTAAGCTTATGCCAAAAGTTTAATAAATAGTAGAAACGCAAGAGATAAAAAGAGGCGTGCCGATTTGGTGCGTCTTTTTGAATATTACGTGAAAAACAAAAAGTAATATTCAACAAAAAACAAAAAGTAATATTCAAAATAATTATGCAATATATACAACAAATTGCACAAAAAACTTGATAAAATCGGATTTTTATTTTACGTTTGAAGCTATGGACAAATTTGAAAAATATGATAGGATAATAGTGTATAAATGAAATATTATGTTGTTTTGAAGCGTGAAGTGGAAGAACAATTTTCAGCAACCTTAAAAAAACGCAATCTGACACAACTTTTATGTGTTGGTAGTTTTGATAGGTTGCTTTTTTATTTGGGGAAAACATATCTCATAATTTAAGGAAAGGGAATTCATAAAGAGGGAATGAAGATGAATATGGTAAAAATAATTGGAAAAAGAGAAGAAAGAAATTTATGTTATGTTAAAACTGGTGGAAGGTTTAGTTAAAACAGGTGTTGTTGCTGAATCTGTATTTAAAGGTATGTTATCAGATTTCCGCAAACAGATTGACATTACCCAATTTGATTGTTATAATATGTGTTAGCAACAAGGGGATAAAATAAAAGCAAAAAGGGGTGTTGAAATGAGAGAGAATGATAACAAACCTAGAACAGTTGCAATTTATGCCAGAGTGTCAACAGAACATGAACAACAAATGTATGCGTTGGATAATCAGATTGACTGGTATAATGAGATTTTGGAGAAGCACCCGAATTGGGTACTATACGAAAAATATATTGACCGTGGTATTACTGGAACTTCAGCAAAGAAAAGACCACAATTTATGCAGATGATTTCAGATGCTAAAATGGGAAAATTTGATTTGATTATTACAAGAGAAGTATCCAGATTTGCAAGAAATACAGTTGATACACTCCAATATACAAGAGATTTAAAGAAGTGGGATGTTGAAGTATATTTTGTGTCTGACAATATTTGGACATGCGATCCAGATGGAGAGTTGCGATTGACTATTATGGCTACTCTCGCACAAGATGAAAGCAGAAAAACATCAATCAGAGTAAAAGCCGGTCAAAGAACGAGCATGGAAAAGGGTGTATTTTTTCAAAATGGCTCAATCCTGGGATATGATTTTGACAAATCAACTAGAACTATGAAAATTAATGAAGAACAAGCGATTACTGTTAAAATGATTTTTGACTTATATAATAGTGGCTTGGGTGTTCGTAAAATCCAATGGGAACTTGAGCAAGCCGGACGAAAGACCGCAACCGGGAAAACAAGATGGGATGCAAGTGTTATTAGCCGAGTATTAAAAAATCCCTTTTATTGTGGGAGAATGACTTGGTACAAACAGTATGTGCCGGATTTTCTGGAGCAGAAAAAGATTAATAATCATGGGGGAAAAGAACAGTTCACGGTGATGGGAACGCATGAGCCTATTGTGACAGAGGAAGAATGGGATCAGGCTAACGCACGCTTGAACAGTAAAAAAGCTGGGAAGGACACCAATAGAACAAAAAAAGAGCCATTAGATGTATGGTGTAGGAAGTTGAAATGTTCATGCGGATCATCTTTTAACCGTGTCAAATGGCATACACAAAAATCAACTGGAATCAAACAATATGGTTATCAATGTTACAATCGTTTGAGGACTGGAAGTGTAGAAACCAGACGAAAAAAGGGATTGCCGATAGATGGAATATGTGAAACGCCGGAAATTGCCGGATGGAAACTTGAAGCAATGGCGTTATATATTTTTAAGATGCTTTCTATTGATCGAGAACATATTATTGAGCTTGCTATGAATTCATATGAAAAGCATGTGAATGACAAGGCTTCTGATAGCAACACACAATTAATTGATTCGCTGAAAAAAGAAGCAGATAAATTAAATAAGCGTTTGGATAACTTGATTGAAATGCGTGCCGATGGTGAGATTACTAAAGACAAGTTTATAGAAAAGAAAATAGAATATGAAACACGTTTGGAAGAGATTAGTGATAAACTGGAAGAACTAAAACCAGATGAAAATGAATCTGTTGATTATAAAGTAAAAATTAACCTGTTTCGGGAAGTGTTAGAAAAAAGTCTTGATTTTGCTAATGCCGAGAAAATCCCTGAATATGTGATAGATGCTTTTGTTGAGTCTATCACAGTCGATGGAAACACTTTTAAATGGAAATTTAATCTGCTGCCAGATAGCATGGATTTTTCTATTGAGGGAAGAAAGAATAAATTCCAGATTAAAGAAGTGGATAATACTCCCCATGTTGATTGTGGAAACACAGGCAGCTATCGCTAGTAGGTAGGACTTTCAATTTATCTCTGAAATTCAGGATAAATTACGAGCAGGCAAGGGCTTTCCGTAAAGCTAATGGAGGCTATCTCCGTGGTGGTCAATGGAATGACCTAATTGTCGAAGCCTATATAATTTAAACAATGAACCCCGTCTTTTAAAGGCGGGGTTTTTGCATGAAAATATAGGTTTACAAAGTATGCATTTATGGGTGAAGTTCAAGAAAATTTTGAAGGGATTGTTAAAAAGAGATAAGTGGATTATAATATATAAGGTAAAAACAAATGAATGCTTTTGGGGGGGAGACATGGGGAAGAAACAAATCAAAATCTTTAAAAATTTTATAATATTTTATGTTGTATCATGTGTTTTGTGTTTCGTTGTAGTTGCATGGAAATGTTCCGATAATTCAAATTGGATGTCATATTTAGGAAGTTTCTTAGGTGGTATATTAGGAGGATTAGCAACTTTAATAGCTATTTATTTTACATTGTCATCATTGAAACAAGATGTTATGGCTTATGTTATTCCAATGAGAACTGTTATATATGGTTATTATGCTAAAGGAAAAGGTGCTTATTTATCAACAGAAGATATAGCAGAAGATATCCCTGCTATTGATGGTGAAGAAGTTGATAATCATAAAGTTGAATTCAATCCATTTAATACATGTTTTATGAAATTTTCCAATGTGGGAAAAGATTCAGCGTTAAATATAAGATTTGACTGGAGCACTCCATATGATTCAGAATTGTACGATATTCTTTTGGAGTATGGTATTCCACACACATATTTCGATGAACATTTTGATACAGAAAAAAAAGTAAAATTATATGGGGACTATATGTTGCCACTTAGGGTTGATACGGAAGGATATAAAATACAAATAGTAGATGAGCTAATAGAGGTACTTCGCTATGTTATGGCTGTTTTCGAGGGCGATTTTGACGAATACGCTGTTAATGATGAATTGAAAATGACATTTGGGAATAATTTTGTTAAGCAAAAACAAAAATTTGCTATAGTAAAAATAACATTTGATGATTTGAATGGTAATACAACTACAAATGAGTTTCAAGTTTATTGTCGTTTACAAAGATTGTTAGGTAATTATAATGGAGGATATAAAAAAGTACAAATAGAATTGTCTACTTGTGACATAATAAATTAAAATATAATAATACATAGCCGATTGATTTTCGAAAAATGAAAATCAGTCGGCTTTTTTCATGCCTATTTTTAGTACATAGCCATTCCCACAAAGGAGTGGCTATTAAATTTTTTAGGAAAGGAGGCAGACCGTAATGTCAAAATGCAAAGTAATAGCCATTGCTAATCAGAAAGGAGGCACAGGAAAAACAACCACTACCGTCAATTTAGGCATTGGACTTGCAAATGCGGGAAAAAGAGTGTTGCTTGTGGACGCTGATCCGCAAGGGGATTTGACTACTTCACTAGGGTGGGCAGAGCAGGATGATCTCCCGGTAACAGTGGCTACGCAGATGGAAAAGCTAATCCGCGATGAACCAATGAATTACCGGGAGGGAATTTTACACCATAATGAGGGTGTAGATATTATTCCATCTAATATTGAGCTGTCTGGTATGGAAATGTTGCTTGTAAATACAATGAGCCGGGAATTTACCATGAAATCTTATCTTAATGAACTGAAGAAAGATTATGATTATGTCTTAATCGATTGTATGCCGAGCTTGGGTATGCTGACAATCAATGCACTTGCGGCGGCTGACAGTGTGATTGTTCCGGTACAGGCTCATTATCTGCCATTAAAAGGAATGACACAGCTTATGAGGACAATCGGAAAGGTACAGAGACAAATTAATCCAGAGTTAAAAGTGGATGGTGTTTTACTGACATTAGCAGATATGAGGACTAATATCGCCCGTACAACAGCAAAAAGTCTGCATCAGAACTATGGCAGAGTTATTAAAGTGTATCAGGCGGTGATACCTGTTTCTGTCAAAGCTGCGGAGACAAGTGCGGCAGGTCAGAGTGTTTACAGTTATGACAAGAACGGTGCAGCGGCGAAAGCGTATGAGGCATTTACAAGGGAGGTGATACGAGATGGCGAAAAGCAAAGGCATCAACATGAATCTTCCCGCAGTAGATGACCTGTTTACTACACAAGAAGAACGAGATGAAGCTAATCGGGAAAGCATTATGGATATCCATATAACAGAAATCAGCGACTTTCCAAATCATCCGTTTAAAGTAAGAATGGATGAGAAAATGCTGGATATGGTGGAAAGCATAAAAAAGTATGGTGTGTTAGTACCTGCTCTTGTCAGAGAAAAACCAGATGGCAGTTATGAAATGATAGCCGGACATAGGCGAAAAATGGCGAGTGAGCTGGCAGAGAAAACAGAAATGCCATGCATTGTTCGTAACCTATCAGATGATGAAGCTACGATTGTTATGGTTGATTCTAATCTGCAAAGAGAACAGATTTTACCATCAGAAAAAGCATTTGCTTATAAGATGAAGCTAGAAGCAATGAAAAGGCAAGCAGGCAGACCGAGTAGAAATTCTGTGCCAATGGCACAGGATTTAAAAGGAAAAACATCAAGACAAATATTAGGTGAGCAAGTAGGAGAAAGTCAAGACCAAATCCGCCGTTATATCCGTTTAACAGAACTTATTCCGTCAATCTTGGATATGGTAGACGAGGCGAAAATTGCCATGCGCCCTGCGGTAGAGCTGTCTTACCTGCCGAAAATAGAGCAGGAAGTATTGTTTGATATCATGCAGTTGGAAGATTGTACACCGAGCCATGCACAGGCAATCAAGATGCGAAGGATGTCAGAGGCAGGAAAGCTGAACAATGATGTGATTTTGTCCATCATGACAGAAGAAAAAGGCAATCAAAAAGAGCAGTTCCATATGCCAAAAGAACGTATCAGTAAATTTTTTCCACCGGGGACGTCTGTAAAACAAGTGGAAGATACGATTATCAAGGCGTTGGAAATGTATCGAAAACGGGAACGGAGTCGAGAAAGATAATTCATACGCCAAGGGATGAGTCTCGGTGTATGGGAAATAGAGGAGTTTTTTTGTTTCCCCTCCCCACACCCCACCCCTTCAGGCTTACCAACAGCTTACCAGACGAAAAGAGAAAGTATATAGCAAAACCACATGCTCTGCCGGAGGCAGGGCTTATTTTATTTGATGAAAGGAAAAGAAAGATGTTTAAAAAGTTGAAGAGAATTAGTAAAAGAGCTGCTGCATTCACTCTAAGTATTTTGACGATGTTTACGACAATAGCATCATCGGCAGCAACTGTTTATGCGGCAGATGGAACATTGAATTTTACAGCAGGAGAGAGTATTCATTATGGAGAATATTTGACACGTAAAATGACTTTTGATGGAAATAATACAGCATATTGTGTAGAACCTATGCGTAAGACACCGCCTTCCGGGACATATAGCTATAATCTGTTAAGTGCAGGATCTTCTGTTAGAAAAGCATTGTATTATGTTCCGGGAGGATATGGATATGACGCCAATATTAAGAATCAGTGCCTGAGTGGCTGGACTTCAGACAACGCATATGTTATTGGTCATTTAGTGGCTGCATATTTATATAACAATGGGGATGAAAATAAGGCATTCTATGGTGCGCCACAAAGTTATATAGATAAAGCAAAAGAAGTGGTGAAGCGTATTCAAGGATTACCAAATCCGCCAAGTGCATTTAAAGCATTTGTTGTACCGGGAAATGGCTCACAGACGATTGCAGGAAGTTGGTATAGAAAACCGTATGGCTGGATTGAACTGAAAAAAGCAGGTGTGAATACTGGACTAACGGAAGGAAACAACAACTATTCTTTAAAGGGTGCAAAATATGGTGTCTTTCAGGGAAATACGCAGATAGCAGTACTTACAACAGATGAAAATGGATATGCAAAGTCGGGAGAACTGGAAGAAGGAAGTTATGTAATAAAGGAATTACAGTCAAGTCCCGGATATGCAATTGATATTCAGGCGCATGATGTGACAGTGACATCAGAAAAAGTGTCTACAATTTCAGTAAAGGAGATTCCGCAGAATAATCCCTTAAAAATGTTATTGCAGAAAGCGGATTCTGAAATTGAAAAGAATAGTCCACAAGGCGCAGCATCACTGGAAGGTGCTGAATTTACCATGAAGTATTATACAGAACGATCTGCTGCTGATCCGGCATTATCAGGAAAAGTGCCTGTAAGAACATGGGTGTTCCGTACAGACGCAGAAGGAAAGGTTTCTTTTACAAAAGATTACTTTGTATCCGGAGATGAATTTTATTATCAGAATGACGGAGTTACTTTGTGCGTGCCTCTTGGAACAGTGACCATACAAGAAACAAAGGCGCCGGAAGGATATTTATTGAATGACACTGTATTTGTACAGCAGATTGTAGGAGATGGACAGGATGAATCGGTATCCTGCTATCAGACAGCAAAAGTTCCGGATCAAGTGATTCGTGGCGATCTGGAGTTTGTCAAAGTTTCAGACGGAGATTTGAACCGATTAGCAAATGTTCCATTTTCCATAACAAGTAAGACTACTGGAGAAAAGCATGTGCTTGTAACGGACAAGAATGGATATGCAAGCACTTCGGCAGAATGGACGAAGCATACAGCAAATACAAACGCAGGGCATTCTTCTTCAGATGGTATCTGGTTTGGAACATCAGAGCCGGATAACAGCAAAGGAGCACTTCTCTATGATACCTATGTAATTGAGGAACAGAGATGTGGTGCAAATGAAGGCATGAATTTATTGAAATTTGAAGTGACGATTTATAAAGATTCTACTACTGTGCAGCTTGGAACACTGACAGATGACAGAATCGAGATTTTTACAAAGGCACTGGATCAAGACACAGAAACACAGTTTTCAAAAGCAGATGAGAAAGTAACGCTGATTGATACTGTGGAATATGAAGGCTTGAAAAGAGGGCAGGAATATAAAATTGTTGGGACATTGATGGACAAGGAAACTGGAAAGCCTATTATGATTGACGGAAATCCGGTGACATCAGAAAAGACATTCAAAGCAAAAAAATCAAGTGGTACAACAGAGGTTACCTTTACTTTTAATGGGTTATCTTTAGCAGGAAAAACAGTGGTTGTATTTGAAGAACTTTATCATGAGGATTTAAAACTTGCAGTTCATGCTGATATTCAGGATGAAGACCAGACCATTTATTTTCCGAAGATTGGTACAACGGCAAAAGATTCTGAAACGGAGCAGCATATATCCTGTCCGGATAAAGAAGTCACGATTGTGGATACAGTTTCTTATGAAAATCTGATACCGGGAAAAGAATACAAAGTCACAGGTGTTTTGATGGATAAAGAAACACAGAAGGAGCTTATGATCAATGAGCAGAAGGTTACAGCAGAAACCGTATTTGTTCCAGAAAAATCCAAAGGAACTGTGGAAATGGTATTTACATTTGATGGCAGTGCGCTGAAAGGAAAAACTGTCGTAGCCTTTGAAACAGTAACTTATCAGGAAAAAGAAGTAGCAAGCCATACAGATATTGAGGACAAGGATCAGACCATTTATTTTCCGGAAATCGAAACAACAGCAAAAGATGGAGCAGATGGAGATCAAGAAGTAACTGTTGAGAGTAAAGTTGTGATTGTCGATACTGTGGAATACAAAAATCTTGTTGCGGGACAAAAATATCATGTAGTAGGAACTTTGATGGACAAAGCTACAGGTAAAGAATTGATAGTTAATGAAAAGAACGTGACTTCTGACATTGTATTTACCGCAGAAAAATCAAATGGAAAAGTAGATGTTACCTTTACTTTTGATGGAAGTTCGCTGAAAGGTCATAGTCTGGTTGTGTTCGAGAAACTGTATCTTGCAGAGGGAGAAGTAGAGCAAGAACTGGTGTCTCATGAAGATTTGGAAGATGAAGGGCAGACGATAAAGATGGTTGAGAAAGACATTCCAAAGCCGGAGCATCCAAAGGAAGATACACCAAAGACTGGAGATGATAGTAACGCAAAAATCTGGATAGCCATAGCAGCATTGTCTTTGGCAGGAGTTATTACCGCTGGTGTTTTGAAACGAAGAGGAAAGAAAAACAAGAAGTAGCAGAATAAGATGAATGGTATCAGAGGGGCGGCTTAATTTGCCGCCCTTTTTACATATCAGAAAGGAGGCGGGACTATATGAATGAAGAACTGGAAAAAAGGATGGTACAGAATTATGAGATTACACAGGGCATCCGTATTGGAGATCAAGAAGTCGTTTTTGGTGTAGATGAAAAGAGTAAAATGCCATATTTCTGTGCATTTTATGTCAGCAATGATATTCTAGGTTCTTATAGAGAGTGTATGATCAGTGATGACTATGTAGAGATGACAGAGCTGTTTGCGGAACGTGTCAAAGCTCAATGTGTGAAGACAAGGGAAAAACAGGAAAAAGTCACAGTGCCGAGGGAAGTGATTACGGCAGATATGTGTTTTAAAGATAATCGTAGTGAAAGTATTGTAGGAAAGATTGTGGCAGTAAAAGCAGAAGTTTTAAGACCAGAGTATCGTTCGGCAGATTATCAGCTTATCTATGTAAGTGGAGGAAACGGGGCAAGTGGAAAATCTATGGGAAGTGCCTGCTTTCATACCAATCTTTATAGTGGGGAGCGAGGCAGATGGGAACGGTATGACATCTTAGGGTGGGAAGTGAAACCAGAGTGTCTGCCAGAATGGGCAAAAGAAAAGTTTATAGAAATACAGAAACGTGAAATAGTGAAAGAGGGATTAAATGAAAAACATAACCGGGAGGTACGATGATGGAAGAACGAATTAACGAAGGTTACAAGATTATCAATGCGATATCCATAGGGCATACAGAGTTTGTATTAGGTGTCAATGTAAAACATCCGGATATGTTCGTGACATGGGAATGTAAGGGTAAAACAGACTATTTTTGGGGGCATTATTATGATAATGAGTTAAAAGCAACGAAAGATTTATGCCAAAGAGTAATGGATGAGACGTTATATTTGGAACATCGTGAACAGAAACAGAAGACGATTCACACTGCGCCTGACAGTGGATATAGGCTAATTGCATTTGTGAAGCATGGAAATAACAGTGCTATGATTCAATTTCCGACACAGGAATTGCAGGATGTGTTAGGGAGTATAGGAATTAAGCTTCCTCCGGAAAGAGTGTATCTGAAAGGTCATGATAATATAGAAATTCATTTACAGCGGGGAGAGGGAAAAGTAGCAGATGAACTGGTACATCTATTTCAGGGAAATAATTCCCTGCGTATGGTCAATGAAGTGGCAAAGGCAGTATTTCATTCCGATTATCGGGTATATGACAAAGTGAAAGAAAACTTAGATACTGACTATTACAAATCAGCGGAGGATTTATTATATGATGCAGTTGATTATGGAAAATATCTGAAGGATATAGAGCAAAAGCAGAAAAAGACAAGCAGCAGGGAAGAACGCTGATAGAAAAAGTATGAATGACAGGAGGTTCTTAGGATGATTATTAACCAGAAAGCGGTAAAGGTATTGAATAAGATTTTTGAAGCAGGTTTCACTACGGAGAAAGATATTTCTGCTATGACAATGGATGATATCTTATCTGTGCAGGGCATTACAGTCACAGAAATCAGTATGATTAATAATTTGCAGAAAGCAATTAAAGTAAATAAGGTTATAACATTTCTCAGGGGTGGAGAAACACAAGAGAAAGGTGAGGACAGATAAATGGCAAGATATAACGCGATGGAAGAAATATTTACAGAAATAGAGGTACTTGGAAAGCCGGCATTGTTTCATGATATGCGTATTGACCGTAATACTGTACCGAAAGGACTTTATCTTTATGAAATAAGGCATGATGATAAAGGATGGGGGAATCCGGTGCGGATTGCAAAAGGTATCATGGTCAATCATTTTGGCAGCATTATTACAAGAGAGCCGATTCGATTATTACCAGATGGATATTTGAATATTGAACCGGAAAAAGATTGGAATTATGCGGGAGGGGACTGCCGGACAGTCAAAGAATTTCAGGAAAAGTATCCGCCTGTTAAGAAGAAAGAAAAGGAACAGGAAAGATAGGGGGAAGAGGATTGGCAAAGAAACTTGATCTAATCACAGATTTATATGCTGATGCGATAAAGGATGTAACTGTAAAACCGGAGCATTGGACAGCGTTTCTGCGTTCTGCCTGCCGCAATTATCGTCTGCCTTTTGATGAGCAACTGCTGATTCATGTGCAGCGCCCGGACGCATCGGCTGTGCTGGAGATGGAGAGCTGGAATCGGAAATTTGGGCGATGGGTAAAACACAATGCGAAAGGAATTGCTGTTTTTGATAAAGGTGCAGGTACAATGCGTTTGAAATATTATTTTGATATTTCAGATACAAAGGAAGGACGTTATCACCGTCTGGTACGCCCTGTGCCATTGTGGGAAGTCGGGAAAACATACAGACAGGAAGTGCAGGAAACCATAGCAAATGCGTTTGGAGTTGCAGAGGAAAATATTGATTTTTCACAAACCATATTGGAA
This sequence comes from Bariatricus sp. SGI.161, assembly GCF_050313695.1. Taxonomy (NCBI): domain Bacteria; kingdom Bacillati; phylum Bacillota; class Clostridia; order Lachnospirales; family Lachnospiraceae; genus Bariatricus; species Bariatricus sp. SGI.161. Next base: position 6,644 of record NZ_JBNPLX010000031.1, on the reverse strand, counting down.
GCGGCAAAAAATGTAGCCGAGGATAACCTTTCTGATTATATGAAGGATATTTTATCAGGAAGGGAGAATAGTTTTCTGGAAGATTTAGATGATTATAATGTGGAAGTTGAAGTGAAAAATCTGTTGGCAGACAGTATCGCTTATATGGTGATGATACGGTGTGGTTTACAGCCGGAAGAATATCTTGAAATGGATGACTTTAGGAATGTTATGGATTTCAACACTCCTCAGCTTGTGAATCTGCTTGGTACTGCCGTCAGTGATGTGTCAGAGATGACACTAACTCAGATCGCAGATACTATCCGAAAACTGAAATTAGAAGAAAAGAAGAAAAAACGCACATTTGAAGGGCATGAAGCATCACATTATAATGAGGGTGCAAGAGCAGAAAACGAGACGGAAAGGAGCCTTGAATATGAAAAAGATCACATACAGCAGGCAGGGAGATTACCAGTTACCGAATATAACCGTACCAGACGAACCGGAAGTACACCTTGGGAAGTACGCTTCACTCCGACGGAATTATCTGAAAGAACAGCGGTACGGAATATTCATCAGTCTGTTGACGCAGGGGAAACTGAACCAGCATTTGATGGAAGTGCAGGAGGAGGCAGGAAATCTGATGGAACAGCTTACAGCACAGATGGCGAAAACTCAGAACGTGACGGAGGAACTGAAAGCAAAAGATCAGATGATGTGGATTGGAATGATGAACAATATCCGGAACTCAGCGGAAGAGACAGTGATGAAAGAACTGATATACAGTTAGCATGGTACGACAGGAGCAGAGAAGATAAAAATCTTCCCTTCTGGGGAAAGGAGGAAGATATTAAATCACTGCTCCTTTCTACGCCGCACCTAAAAGCGACAAAAGAGGAAATTCGAGCATTTTATGAAACCCATGACAAGAAAGAGGAACGAGAAGAATATATTAAAAGCATTTTTAATAACGAACATACGGAGATTACGCTGGAAGATGGAAGGCGTGTAGGTTATAAAACTTACCAGAATGTGCTTCATATGTGGGAAGGAAGTTATTTGTCCCGTACCAAACAGTCTTATTATAACTGGGGTGTACTTGCAGATTATTTTGAAGCAATGCGTCTTTTGGGACAATTAAGAGATAAGGCAAAACCACTTCCTACAGTGGAGGGGCAGATGGCATTTCTGGATGATTTAGCAGGGGAAAAGTCCTCTGCTTTTTCTTTTTCGCAGGAAATAGTGGATTATGCGTTGACAGGTGGAAGTGGTATACATCATGGGAAGTTTCGCATTTATTCTTACTTTTTGCAGGGACATACCGAGAAAGAAAAGGAACAATTCCTAAAAAAAGAGTATGGAATGGGCGGACGTTCTTCTATTTTAAGCGGATTAGGAATCGGGGAAATGCATGATGGAAAAGGGTTGAAACCGCATCAGGGATATAACGAGAATGCACCGTATATTCTACTGAAATGGGAGCAGGTGGTAAAACGGATTGATGAACTGATTACTGTCAAACGTTATCTGTCAAAGAAAGAAGTGGAGTATTTGCCGGAATATGAGAAAGGTGTGCTTACAGCAGAGATTTATCATTTCTATTATGATCAGCCGGAAGAAGTGTGGCGTCCATACCAGAGGGGAAACGATTACAATACGGCTGTCAATGTCATACGTCCACAGCTTGATGATACAGAACTGGTCAATAAAATTCTTCACTCTATGGAAGATGTCCTGAATAATACAGCCGATTTTGCCCGTAATTATCAGTCTATGCAGAAAGCGTATAAAGATCTCAGAGATTACAGTAATGGTGAGTATAGTTTGTTTACACCGATATCTGTTGAAAAGATAATACCTGCTCAGTCAGAACCACAGCCGGAGTTAAGCCGGGAAGACAGTCTTGCGGCAAGGCTCAATGATTTTTACTATGAATATGATTTGTACGATTATCAGGACAACATGGAAATCGACCAGACGCAGGAAGACATGATAGCACAGTTATCAGAGCAGCTTCAAAACCCTGAGAATGTAAAACAGATGATGTTATCTCTGAATAGAATTGCAGAGGAAATGGAGCCGGATGATAACTTGTATGTAGAACTACAAGAACTGATTTTAGAAGTTAGTAGTTTAGCAGCCATGGATCTGCCGTATGATGTAGCATTGGGGACAGTCGTATATATCGGTGTGGATGAATATGAGATCCAATCACTTACAGATGATATAGTAGTTTTGCATGATCTGTTGTATCCGCTATTTACAAAGGAAATGTCTCGTGAGGAGTTTGATCGTAAGCTCAGAGAAAATCCGGCCAATGACCATTTGCAGCGCAAACAGTCCTTGCCGGAATTACCACCCGAAAACAAAAACGTGGAAAATGCCGATACTTCTTCTGAGAGAGAAATGCAGGAGCCAGAAACTACGATAGAAGATGATCCGCCAGTTATAGAAAAACAACAGTTTGTGGAAGAAAAAGCTGATCTTGCCCCGGCATGGGAAAAAAAGAAGCCAGCGGGCAGGGTTCAGACGTTTGATCTGCATCCGGAAGTGCCGCTGAATCAGAGAAATCAATATGAGATTCATAATGATAAACTGGGAAATGGAACACCGAGAGAAAAATTCCAGGCAAATGTGGCAGCCATTCGTGTGCTGAAAGAATGTGAAACAGAGAACAGGTATGCTACACCGGAAGAACAGGAAATCTTATCGGGTTATGTAGGATGGGGTGGTTTATCGGATGCTTTTGATGAAACTAAGTCCTCGTGGAGCAGAGAGTATCTGGAACTGAAGAACATCCTGACCGAAGAAGAATATACAACAGCAAGACAGTCTACACTGACAGCATTTTATACGCCGCCTGTGGTTATCCGTTCCATATATCAGGCGTTGGAAAATATGGGATTAAAAACGGGAAATATTTTGGAACCATCCTGCGGTATCGGTAATTTTATCGGTATGAAACCGGAGAGTCTTTCTGATTGTAAAATGTATGGTGTGGAGTTAGATAGTATCTCAGGAAGAATTGCAGGGCAGTTGTATCAGAAATCAGCGATTGCAGTACAAGGATATGAAAAAACAAACTTGCCGGACAGCTTTTTTGATGTGGCAGTCGGTAATGTTCCATTTGGTCAGTTTAAAGTGCCGGATAAACGGTACGATAGACAGAATTTTTTAATTCATGACTATTTCTTTGCAAAGACTTTGGATAAAGTCAGACCGGGAGGCGTGATTGCATTTATCACATCATCAGGAACTATGGATAAGAAAAATCCGTCTGTACGAAAGTATATTGCACAAAGAGCAGAACTTTTGGGAGCGATCCGCCTGCCTAATAATACTTTTAAGCAGAATGCCGGAACAGAAGTTACAGCGGATATTTTGTTCCTTCAGAAACGAGATCGTATGGTGGATGTAGAGCCTGACTGGGTATATCTGGATACAGATGAAAATGACATCACACAAAATCATTATTTTGTGCAGCATCCAGAGATGATATTGGGTGAAATGGTCATGCAGTCTACACCGTATGGCATGGACAGCACCTGCCGTCCACATGAGGATCTGGAGCTTGCCAGCCTCTTGGAAGATGCGATTGAAAGGATACAGGCAGAGATTACAGAGTACGAAACTGAGGAATTGGTGGAGGAAGATAGTATAAGCATTCCTGCTGATCCTTCTGTTGCAAATTTCTCTTATACGGTTTGGGATGGAAAAGTCTATTATCGGGAAAACAGCCGGATGAATCAGGTGGAGCTTTCCGTAACGGGAACAAATCGTGTAAAAGGCATGATTGCCATACGAGATTGTACAAGAGAACTGATTGCCTACCAGACAGAAGGTTATTCAGAAGCTGTGATCGAAAGTCAGCAAAAGAAATTAAATACGCTTTATGATACTTTTAACAAAACATATGGATTACTGAATGCCAGGGCGAATGCTCTGGTTTTTTCTGATGATAACAGCTATCCATTGCTATGTTCATTAGAGGTGCTGGCAGAGGATGGCAGTCTGGAACGTAAGGCGGATATGTTCACCAAAAGAACCATAAAACCTCATGCCGCGGTGACAAAAGTAGATACTGCCAGTGAAGCATTATCACTGTCATTGGCAGAAAAAGCCTGTGTGGATATGGAATATATGTGCTCACTGACGGGCAAAAACGCAGATGAAATTGAGCAGGATTTAAAAGGTGTGATATTCCGCATACCGGGAAATGAGGAAGAAGAACCTCATTTTGTATCAGAAGATGAGTATTTATCGGGAAATGTGCGTGAAAAGCTGAAACAGGCAAAAATGGCAGCGGAGGTATCCACAGTCTATCAGTCAAACGTAGAGGCTTTGGAAAAAGTGCAGCCGAAGGATTTATCTGCTTCGGAAATCAGTGTACGGTTAGGTTCTACATGGATACCGCCGGAAGATATTGCTGAATTTATGTTTGGACTGCTGGACACTCCTAATTATAAAAAATGGAACATTAAAGTACATTTTTCAAAGCTTAATGGAGAATGGAACATTGAAGGAAAGAGTAATGATAAGGGGAATGTAAAGGCGGATAACACCTATGGTACGCACCGGGTAAATGCTTATAAGATTATAGAAGATACGCTGAACCTGCGGGATGTGCGTGTCTATGATTACGAAGTGGATAATGAAGGCAGGCGGAAAGCAATTCTGAATAAAAGGGAAACGGCTATTGCGCAGGGAAAACAGGATTTGATTAAGCAGGCATTTCAGGAGTGGATCTGGAAGGAGCCAGAACGCAGGCAAAGGCTGACTGCATATTACAATGAGCATTTTAACGCTATCCGTCCGAGAGAATATGACGGAAGTCATCTTCATTTTTATGGGATGAACCCGGAGAAGCACTTGGATAAGCATCAGGTCAATGGCGTTGCCCGCACTATTTACGGTGGAAATACATTGCTTGCGTATGTAGTGGGTGCGGGGAAAACTTATACGATGGTGGCATCCGCAATGGAAATGAAACGTCTTGGACTCTGCAACAAATCTATGGTGGTTGTGCCGAATCATATCATTGGGCAGTTTGCTTCGGAATGGATGGAGTTGTATCCGGCAGCGAATATTTTAGTTGCCACGAAGAAAGACTTTGAGATGAAAAACAGGAAAAAGTTTTGTGCAAGGATTGCAACCAGTGATGTAGATGCTGTTATTATCGGACATTCACAGTTTGAAAAGATTCCTCTTAGTATAGAACGTCAATGTCATATGCTGGAGTTTCAGATTGCGGAGATTGTGGATGGGATTGCCTTAGTAAAGAATGATCGTGGCAATAACTTTACTATTAAACAGATGGAAAAGACGAAGAAAACCTTGCAGGCAAAACTTGCAAAATTAAATGATCAGAGCAGAAAGGATGATGTAGTCTGCTTTGAAGAATTAGGAATTGACCGCTTGTTTGTGGATGAAGCAGATTTGTACAAGAACTTATATCTTTATACAAAGATGCGAAATGTAGGTGGTATTGCTCAGACAGAAGCACAGAAGTCTTCCGATATGTTTATGAAATGCCGTTATCTGGACGAAGTGACGGGTGGAAGGGGCGTGATATTTGCCACAGGGACACCGATATCTAACAGCATGGTAGAACTTTATACCATGCAGAGATACTTGCAGTATGATACTCTGGTAGAGCATGGATTGCAGTATTTTGATGCATGGGCATCTACCTTTGGAGAAACAGTAACAGCCATTGAACTTGCGCCGGAGGGGACGGGGTATCGTCTGAAAACAAGATTTGCAAAGTTTTATAATCTTCCGGAATTGATGATGATGTTCCGGGAAGTAGCAGATATACAGACTGCTGATATGTTAAATCTTCCTGTCCCTGAAGCAGAATACCGGGTTGTCACAACGAAGCCAAGTGAACTGCAGCAGGATATGGTGGCAGAGTTGGGCGTAAGGGCAGAGCGGGTGAGAAATGGGATGGTCAATCCAACTGAGGACAATATGCTGCGGATTACTAATGATGGAAGAAAGCTGGCACTTGACCAGAGGCTGATAAATTCACTGTTACCGGACTCAGAAGAAAGTAAAGTGAATGCCTGTGTGGATGAAGTTTACAAATATTGGGAAGATGGAAAAGAAAAAAAGCTGACACAGTTATTGTTTTGTGATTTGTCTACGCCAAAAACAGATGGCAGCTTTAGTGTTTATAACGATGTGAGGGAGAAACTGATTAGGAAAGGAGTGTTATCAGAAGAGATAGCTTTTATCCATCATGCGAATACAGAAGTACGGAAAAAAGAATTGTTTTCAAAGGTACGTCATGGAGCTGTTCGTATTCTTATGGGGAGTACATCTAAGATGGGAGCCGGAACAAATGTGCAAAATTTGATTATAGCCAGTCATGATCTGGATTGTCCATGGCGTCCACGTGATGTAGGACGGATTTTGCGGACATTCAAAATAAAAAAGAATGTGGAGGTAACAGACAATGGCAAAGACAATTTTTGAGGAAATGGGCGGCAAATACGAAAGGCAAGGCGATTATTTAATACCGTGCTTAACTGTACCCGCCGAAGAAGAACAGGCAATAGGCATCTGGGGGCAACGGCATTTGGATTATCTGAAGCATCACTGCAAAGTTACATACACCAATCTTCTTACAAGCGGCAGACTTAACGCTTACCTTGCCGACATTG
>NZ_JBNPLX010000030.1:0-33878 GCF_050313695.1 Bariatricus sp. SGI.161 | reverse complement strand
GTAATTACTCTTACAGGAAGCCTCTGGCTGCTTTTCCAGAGACACTGCATTTCCGTTATACCAGATGCAATAATAATATGTTACATGCTGTTCCTAATGCGATAGAAACCAACGTATTATGCTTCCATTTGTAGCTGATTGCTGTCACTGCTGCCGCTGTCAGTTCCGGCACTCCATGCCCTTTCCAGTCCGTCACTGTATTTTTCAGGCAGTATACGATCAACACTGCCATGATAGCAGAAGGCAGTATCTTTCCAAGATAGATCAGTTTCCTTGGCATCTTTCTTTCGTTACGAAAAGCCACGAACGGCAGGGCACGAAGCGCGAATGTAATAGCTGCAGATACCAGAATTGCCAGAATGATATCATTTTTATTCACTCTTCATTCCTCCATTCTGGACAAGCAGTAATATCCCCGAGATAACAAGTAATGACGGAAGCATAAAATTCTTCTCTCCAATTACAAACAGACAGAAAAGTGCCACCGTCAGGCCTGCCAAAGCAGGAAGATGATTCTCCGACTTTTCCCACTGGTCAATAAAGATGATGATAAATAATGCCGTCATGCAAAAATCAATTCCTTCCAGATCAAATGGAATCACTTGCCCCAGAATCCCTCCTGCGACGGCTCCAACCATCCAGTAACACCTGGAGAACAATGCGATCAGAAACATGGTATCTTCTTTCTCTTTTCCTTTTGAATCAAGAGTCAGATTGACCGCATAAGTCTCATCCGTCATGGTATGAATCATATAGAGCATTCTCTTTCCCATGTGACGGAACTCACCCACAAAGGTAAGACTATAGAATGTCTGTCGGCTGTTCATCAAAAAAGCCGTCAATGCAATGGTAAGTATGGACGCACCACTGCTTAAAAAAGTAATCAAAAGGAACTGGAATGCTCCTGTATACACCGCCATACTGATGAATAGCGAATCATACCATGCAAATCCCGCCTCTTCCATCATGATTCCATACGCCATACTGACAAACAGATAACTACACAAGATTGGTATTGATTTAATAAATGCATTTCTAAATATTTCTTTTTTCATCTGGGGCCATCCATTTCGTCTTATTGCAAAGCAGCGGCGAAGCATGTTCTCCGCCGCTTATATGATTCATCTGTACGTTTCGTTTTACTCAGTCACTCCACCTTCTACAACCAACTCTTCCTTATAATCCTCGCCATAGGTATCCACCAGAGTTTCATCATAGTCTTTGTGGAAGAACTGCTCATCTGCCAGTGACTGAATCTCCTCATTGATCCAATCCAGCAAAGTACCATTTCCTTTTGAAACAGCAGGTGCAATCGTATCTTTGCTTCCAAGTTCAGGGATGCCGACTGTGTAGCCTTCATTCTGCAATGCAAATGCGATTACTTCTGTATTGTCGTTCGCCCATGCCACACCATTTCCATTTTCCAGTGCATTCTTAGCAGTTGCGTAAGAATCATATTTCTGTAACGGAATATCCGGATAATTTTCTGTGAGATAGGTCTCTGCAGTTGTACCGGAGATTACAATAATCTGGTCATCACTGTTCCAGTCATCCAGACTCGTGATCACATTACTGTCCGGTGATACCACACCAAGGGCTACATTCATGTATGGCAATGCAAAGTCAACTTCTTCTGCACGTTCATCAGTTACTGTGAAGTTGGCAAGAATCACATCTACCTTTCCGGTCTGCAGGTACTCAATACGGTTTGCTGCTTCTGTAGATACAAAGTTCACTTCCACGCCCAGATCTTCTCCGATTCTATTTGCAAAATATACATCATATCCCTGATACTCTCCATTTTCATCTACATATCCAAATGGATTCTTATCAGAGAATACACCGATATTAATCGTTCCATCTTCTTTAATTTCATCCAGAGTACGATAAACAACATCAGAGCTTTCTTCTGATTCCACAGCGCCACTTGTCTCCTCTGAGGACTCTTCTTCAGAACTTCCTGAGCTTCCGCACGCAGTCAATGCAATGACTGTAGATACGATTGCAACTAACGATATTAATTTTTTTAATTTCAAATTTTTCATAATAATAATCTCCCATCTAAATCATCTAATTTTTTTCTGCAGTTTTTACTGCATGAAATGTAAAAGTATTTAAGAACTGTTTTGCTCTTTCTGTTTTTGGATTCTCAAAAAATATCTCCGGCGGCTCATCTTCTATAATCTTGCCTCCATCCAGAAGTAACACTCGGTCTGCGACAGCACGTGCAAACTGCATCTCATGCGTCACAATGATCATGGTACGCCCCTGCGCAGCCAGATCTAAGATAACATCCAGCACTTCCCGGACCATCTCCGGATCCAGCGCTGCCGTCACTTCATCAAAAAGCAGAATCTCCGGATGCATACACAGTGCACGGACAATCGCAACCCTCTGCTTCTGTCCCCCGGACAGCTCCCTTGGAAAACTGCCTGCTTTCTCTTGTAATCCAACTCTTTCCAGAAGCTTCATCGCTTCTTCTGTAACTTCTTCTTTCTTCCGCTTCTGCACCTTCATCGGCGCCAGCAGAACATTATCCAACACCGTAAGATGTGGAAACAGATCATAACTTTGAAACACCATTCCTATCTTCTGTCTGAGGCTGGTCAGTGATCTGCTCTTTGGATCAATGGTCTCATCTCTTAACTTAATCGTTCCACCCTGAATCGGTTCTAACGCATTCATACACCGCAGCAGTGTACTCTTTCCACATCCGCTTGGTCCTACGACCACGATAACTTCTCCTTTTTTGACGCTTAATTCAATATCATTCAGGATCACATGGTCACCATATCGCTTGACCAGATGTTCTATTGTAAGCAATGACTCTGCCACGACTCGTCACCTCCATCTTCTTTCCAGATATCTTGCGAACATGCTGATTGGCCAGCAGGCAAGAAAATATAGTAAAAATACGACCAGATAAATTCCAAATGCAGCATTCGGGCTGGACATTCGATTTGCTTCGATGATCTGCTGTGCTACCTTCAGGACCTCAACAACGCCAATCATCAATATCAGACTCGTCGTCTTAATCATTCTGGTAATCAAGTTGATAGACAGTGGAATCAATCTTCGCAGTGTCTGGGGAATAATAATGTACCAATAAGTCTGTGCTTTACTCATTCCCAGAGCCTCACTGCTCTCATACTGATGTACTGGAATGCTGATCAGTGCTCCTCTTACAAGATCACTCATCTCAGCCGTTCCCCAGAAGGAAAATACAATAATCGATGCATTTTCTCCAGATAAGTCCCAGCCAAAGGCCCTTGTTGTTCCGAAAAACACTAGAAACAATAAGACCATCTGAGGCATAATTCTGACAATCTCCAGATAAATTCGAAGGATTGCCTTAACGACCGGATGTTTCCATGTCATCAATACTCCAAGCAAGATTCCTAACGGAATACTGATCAATACAGCGATAAGACTGATTCTAAGTGCTGCTCCAAGGCCCGTAAGCAGCCTGACAAAATTCTGTCCTTTCATTAGAACCTCAAGCCCCAAATCCGGCATAGCGCAGCCTCCTTTCCAATAAACTTCCTAATATTGATATCGGAAGCAGTATAAGCAGGTAAAACACTACCAATAAAAACAAACTTTCCGTTGTTTTATAATAAAGTCCGATCAAGTCTTTTGCTGTAAACATCAGATCCATTAAACTGATAGCACTGAATACGCTCGTCTCTTTCAACAGAAAGATTACATTTGCCATAAATGCCGGAACACTGATGGAAACTGCCTGCGGCAGGACCACATACCGCATAACCTGTAACCGATTCATACCCAGGCTCAATGCACTCTCTGTCTGGATATCTGCAACGGCTTCCAATCCACTTCGAAATGCTTCTGCCATATAACTCCCTCCCAAGAAAGCCAGCCCCACAATTCCGCATGTCTCGGCATCCGTCTGAATTCCTATCTTCGGAAGTCCATAATAGATAAAAAACAATTGGACAAGCAGCGGTGTATTTCTGCTGAGTTCTATATATACAGCCACTATTTGCTTCAAAAGAGGAATCTTCTCATACTGTACGACTGCACAGATCAGACCGAGTATGATGGCACATGCAACTCCGGCAAAGCCGATCCGTACGGTGAGCCACGCGGCCCGCTCATACATAGGCAGATATTTCCATATAAATTCCCAGTTCATTGTGCTTTTCCTCCTTCAAACAAAAGCATTAAAAAAACGGGGATACATTTCCCCGGATATACATACATTTTCACAGATAAGATCTCTAAGCACAACAAAGCCTGCTGCTGCACCTTATCACGCAGTATATCCGGTAAATCAACATTCGACAACAACATAAGTTCTTACAACAGTTTTTTGTCATGACCTTTTCTCCTTTCATTTTTCTTGTAAGCATATTATCACTATTAACCTACTATGTCAATAGGTTTATTGGGTTATTATTGAAATATTTTTTATAACTGGATATAATAACTTTAGATTGGAGGTAGTCTTATGATTTCAACAAAAGCCCGTTATGCTCTTAGAGTAATGATTGATCTTGCCCAGAACCAGCAGGATGGATATATCCCATTGAAAGATATTGCAGCCCGGCAGGATATCTCCGAAAAATATCTGGAAATTATCTTAAAGGCTCTCGTAAAAGGGAAAATTATAAAAGGTCTGCGCGGAAAAGGTGGAGGCTATATGCTCACGCGTTCACCAGAAGAATATGTCATCGGAGAGATTATAGAATTAACAGAAGGACCACTTGCGCCGGTTGCCTGTATGCTGCCTGACGCTGATCCTTGTCCCAGAAAAGACACTTGTATGACTTTACCTTTATGGCAAAAATATGATTCTGTCATTCATGACTTTTTTTACAATATAACGTTGGAAGATGTGCTAAATGGGAATCTATAAATATTGCCTGGAATTATAGCAGAATCATTCGTTTTATGCTAAACTAAAGAAAATTTTATGCCGAATTAGGAGGTCCTGTCATGCCAGTTTTTGATTTTAGCAATTCTCCGGAAAAAGCAAAAGTTTCCGAATGTACTTATACAGTTTTCCGTACCAATTCATCCAATGTCTCACCGGAACAACCAATTCTTATTCTCGACAACCAGGGCAAGAACTTAAAACATCACTCTTGTGGTGTATTTACCAATCCTATTAAGCGTACATCCTTTGAATTCAAAGAAGAAGAGGGTACGATCAGTTCCGATATTCTTCAGATTGATGCTCGTTTCGTAAGTCTCTTGAAATGGATGGGCGAGAACCATATTAATGTTCGCTTGTCCGGTGTCAACCGTGAAGATGGATACGCTGTATATAAGATTCGTGAAATTGCTTTCGGCGGTGGATCTAAATTATCTGCAGAAGATGGATTTCTTCAGTTCATGATCGAACGTCTGCTTTTAAGCAACGCTCCTACCGAAGAGGTTGTAGACGAAGATCAGGAAGAAGCCGGTGACAGCATGAAACTCACCAGCCTTCAGAGTATTACCGACTTTATGAATTGTGCCGGAAGGACTTTACCAGATAACATTCGTCTCTGGGCAAGAAGGAATCTGGCAGTTGCCCGTTCTAATGAAGTCTCACCTGAAGAACGCCGTCACGCACAGCGAGCCCTCTCTATGATGATGAATATCCAATGGAAGAGTAATTACTTTGAAGCCATCGACCCAGAAGAAGCTCGCCGTATTCTTGACGAAGAACTCTACGGCATGGAACGTGTCAAGCAGAGAATCATCGAGACAATCATCCAGATAAACCGTACCCATACATTGCCGGCCTATGGTCTGTTATTGATCGGTCCGGCCGGAACCGGCAAATCACAGATTGCTTACGCAGTTGCCCGTATCTTAAAACTGCCTTGGACCACTCTGGATATGAGCTCCATCAATGATCCGGAACAGCTGACCGGTAGTTCCCGTATCTACGCCAATGCAAAACCTGGTATCATTATGGATGCATTTTCCATGGCGGGCGAATCGAACCTGGTATTTATTATCAATGAATTAGACAAGGCTGCCTCCGGCAAGGGGAACGGCAACCCTGCCGATGTCCTTCTGACACTTTTGGACAACCTTGGATTCACGGATAATTATATTGAATGTATGATTCCTACCGTCGGCGTCTATCCAATCGCGACTGCCAACGACAAAGATCAGATCAGTGCACCATTGATGTCTCGTTTTGCTGTCATTGAGATCCCAGACTATACTGCCGATGAGAAAAAAGTAATCTTCTCACAATATGCTCTTCCAAAGGTCCTGAAACGAATCGGTATGCGAAAAGACGAATGCAGCCTGACTCCAGATGGTCTGGATGCCGTCATTAAGCTTCATGAAAACACCAGCGGAATCCGTGATCTTGAACAGGCAGCTGAGCATATCGCAGCCAATGCATTATATCAGATTGAAGTGGAACATGTGGATTCTGTAGCCTTTGATGCACAGATGGTACGAGAACTTCTGTCTTAATATTATTATAATGAAAGAGACCTTGCCAGCTTATGTAATTCTATTTGGCAAGGTCCTTCTTTATTGATATTTTAAAATAAATTCCTATTCTGTCTTATACCTTTCCAATAGCTCTCTGAACTCTGTATTCTCCCACAGAAATTCAAATTGTTCATCTTTTTCCATTGCTGTAAGTAATGATCTTATCATCTGACTCTGGAAAGTTGTATCTGCTTCCTTTTTCTTTATATGCGAATAAAGAATCGAGCTGCTAATATCCCATGGCTTAGACAAAGCTTTCAGCATCTCCTTTAATATGGATATGCAACGCCTGGCATCCCTTTCTTCCATTGCAACAGAGAGTGCTACTGTATTCATGCTGTACTTCCAGTTATATATTCCCATTACCTTCTGACTATATTCTGCCAGTTCCCACGCACGCTCACTGTCATTTTCCCAGACAGCAACCGTTGCAAGATGATTTAATAATAAGAATACTTCCTGAAGGGCAAAGTTCAATTTACATTCCAGTAATTCTGCAGCTTCTGCATTTTTTCTCTGTTTCATATACATAGAGATCTGCAGCTGTCTCTTATCCAAAGTATTATATTCTGGAAGCTGAGCAATCAATTCTTGTGCCTTGTCATACTCTTCATTCTGGATTGCTTCTGAGGCAAGCATATATCTTGCACGATTCCCACAGACCGGATCATCACACTGCACCACCCGCTCATATAATTCTGAAGCATACGCATTATTTTTTTGTATCTGTTCATCGGTACAAGGCAGTATCATCACCATTCCTTTCAGTAAAGTCGCCATCTGACATAGAAGCTCTGCACAGCATGGATATTCTTTTACCTGTTCCTGAACCAAGAGAAATGCCTTCTCCATTCCCTCTTCTCTGCCAGTCTCCACTATTGTATTCATAATTCCGGCAATATCTTCCTGCGTCAGATTCTCCCGAAAACACATCAACGTATTTAGATCTGTCTTCAGCAATCGTGCCAACGATGGAAGTAACGAAATATCCGGATAAGTAACACCACTTTCCCACTTGTTGACCGCAGGTGTAGACACTCCAAGAAAACTTGCGACCTGTTCTTGCGTAAGTCCACATTCCCTTCGCTTCTTACGAATTACATCTTTCATCTCCATAATGGTCTCTCCTCGTTTTTCATTATTTTTGAAGGCCTTCTTCTGCACATCTTCATGCTTCTAACTGTATTGTAGCAGATGGCTTCTATTCTGCCTATTGAGCAGATATTAAATTGTAAGGGGAGTTTTTTAACCGTAAGTTAAGAATCTGTCGCTTATTTTTTTCGGAAAGAACTTGGCGTCATCTTATATTTCTTCTTAAATAACCGGTTAAAATTCGATAAGTTATTAAATCCCGTCTGCTCTGCGATTTCCAACACAGTATCCTCGGTGGTCCGAAGTGCATATGCCGCCTTTCCAAGCCGGAATTCTATCAGATAATTGCCGAATCTTGTCCCAGTCATCTCCTTAAACCACCGCATAAAATGGCTGGCACTGTACCCACACTCTGCTGCCATTTCTTCTATCGTAATCTTTTTGTCATAATGCTCTTCCATATAGGACAACACCGCTTTAATCTTCTGCATACTCTTATCTTCTATGCCGCGTTGCTTCTTCTCCTTCGAGATCTGAAAAAGGCTGGAAAAAAATAACTGCAGGTAGCCTTTTACGCCGAATTCATATCCTCTGGTTCTTTTGTCACACAGAACATCCGCCATATCAAGATAGCTGCTGACCGTTTCGTGCAATTCATGATTTCTTCCGATTCGTACTGGAAAATACAGTTTTTCTTCCAGAAGTGGCTGCAAATATTTCTGACTGCAAGTATCCACAATCGCATTTCCCAGAAAGTCCTTATCAAAAATAATATTTTCATACTCCATCCGACTCTCTTCAAACTGTCGGATTCCATGCAGATGTCCAGGAATCACAATAAAGATGTCCCCGGCCTGCGCTTTGAATGTATCAAAATCTACCTGAATCTGGCCTTCTCCGCGCTTCACATAGATAACCTCAAAACTATCCTGCCAGTGAAGCGGCACAAAAGAGAAATCCTGCGGTATAGTACACGGATAGACAGTATATGCGAACATAATATCAGAATGTCTTTTGTTCTCATAGTAAGCATCATATGTAATTTTACTTATTTTTTCAACTTTTCCCAATTTTTACAACTTCTTTCGATTTTCTTTAATGATAGGATTGTACAATAATTCAGTCGTATTATACAAGCTTTTTCTTAATAAATGTGATAAATATAAAGAGTAATATTTCTGATTTTGGTAAATGAAAGGAGATTCTATCCATGACAAAATGTGAACTCAAAAAGAAACTTACAGAACTCTGTCAAAAAGAACTCACAGATTGCACTTACGAAGACCTCTACATTGCTCTACTTCAGATTGTCAATGATGAAAGTGCACAACATATCCAACCAGTCAACGGACGCAAATTATATTATATATCTGCCGAATTCCTGATCGGTAAACTCTTAAGCAACAACCTGATTAATCTGGGACTCTACGATGATGTAAAAGAGATCTTGGAAGAAAATGGAAAGACAATGGGCGAATTGGAAGAGACTGAACCAGAACCAAGTCTTGGGAATGGCGGTCTTGGACGTCTAGCAGCCTGCTTTCTCGATTCCCTTGCTACTCTGAATCTTCCGGGCGATGGTATCGGACTTCGCTATCACTGCGGCCTCTTCCATCAGAATCTGAAAGGCGGACTGCAAAGCGAGAGTCCTGACTTTTGGCTGGGGAGCCATAACTGGGCACAAAAAACAGAAAAGACTTATCCAGTTTCTCTTGCAGGGAAAGAATACGAAGCCCGTTTATATCAAATTGCTGTTACCGGCTACAATGGACGTACAAACCAGTTAAATCTTTTTGACCTCGACACCATCGACGATTCCATCATTGCCGAAGGCATCTCATTTGACAAGACGGATATCGCCAAGAATCTTACACTGTTCCTCTACCCAGATGACAGTGATGATGCAGGACGTATGCTTCGCATCTACCAGCAATACCTGATGGTCAGTGCCGGAGCCCAGTTCATTCTCGAAGAATGTATGGAACGCGGAAGCGACCTCCACGATCTTGCTGACTACGCGGCAATCCAGATCAATGACACTCACCCATCCATGGTCATTCCAGAACTCATTCGCCTTCTGGTGGAAAAAGGAATTGAATTTGAAGAAGCAGTCACCATCGTCACAGATGTCTGCGCTTATACGAACCATACAATACTTGCAGAAGCCCTGGAAAAATGGCCAGAAACTTATCTGGAGACCGTTGTTCCTCAGTTGGTACCAATCATCAAAAAGCTGGATACAATCGTCCAGGAAAGAACCGATGACAAATCCGTTGCCATCATTGACGAATATCAGCAGGTACATATGGCAAATATGGATATCCATTTTTCCCATAGTACGAATGGTGTTGCCGCATTACACACCGAGATTTTAAAGAATAGTGAACTGAATCATTTTTATAAACTGTACCCAGAAAAATTCAACAACAAAACAAACGGAATCACTTTCCGCCGCTGGCTTATCAAATGCAATCCTGAACTGACAGCATTTATCGAAAATCTGATCGGACCAGGATTTAAGCAGGATGCTTCCGAACTTGAAAAGCTTGACAAGTTCATTGATGATGAAAAAGTACTGCGCGAACTCATACAGATTAAAAAGGATAATAAGATTGCATTCGCAAAATGGCTGCAACAGAAGCAGGACATTCAAATCAATCCTGACAGCTTATTCACCATCCAGTCCAAGAGACTTCATGAATACAAACGTCAGCAGCTGAATCTTTTGTATCTGATTCATCAGTACTTTGAAATCAAATCTGGTCATCTGCCAACCGCACCAATCACGGCTGTTTTTGGTGCAAAAGCGGCACCTGCTTATACATTGGCAAAGGATATCATCCACGCATTGCTTACTCTGTCCAGGCTATTTGAAAATGATCCAGAAGTCTCCAGGTGGATTCATATTGTATTTATCGAAAATTATAACGTGACTGCTGCCGAGATGATGATACCGGCATGTGATCTGTCCGAACAGATCAGTCTTGCTTCCAAAGAAGCCTCCGGTACCGGAAACATGAAGTTCATGCTGAATGGTGCTCTTACCCTTGGAACCATGGACGGAGCTAATGTAGAGATTGCAGAGGCTGTCGGCAACGACAACATCTATATCTTCGGTCAGAGCAGTAATCAGGTCATCCGCAGATACGCTAATGGAGACTATTCTGCCCATGAATGGTACAAAGCAGATCCGAACATCAAAAGAGCCATTGATTTCCTGACCTCTGAGGAAATGCTGAACATCGGTCAGGAAGAGAACCTGGTTCGCCTTCGCAATGAACTATGCGGCAAAGACTGGTTCCAGACTCTGCCAGACTTCAATGCATATGTCGTTCGTAAGAATCAGGCAATTGCGGATTACGCAGCCAACCCGCTTGACTGGGCACGCCGCACACTAATTAATATCAGCAAAGCCGGATTCTTCTCATCCGACAGAACCATTGAAGAATACAATCAGGATATCTGGCATCTGTCCAAATAAATCTATAGCCAAAGGAAGCGCCTAAAATAGGCGCTTCTGTTATTTTATTATAGCGTATATGTCACAAAACAGCTATAATATCCCTATACTGTTTTTAAGGAGTTTGTTATGCCACATATCATAGAAATTACCGATTTTCATGCACCCGAGTTAGATCCTTACGCCCGACTCACAGAACGACAGCTGTTAAACCGAGATAAACCAGAAAAAGGACTCTTCATTGCTGAGAGTCCTAAAGTGATTGAACGCGCCCTGGATGCAGGATGCGTTCCTGTTTCACTTCTTCTGGAACGAAAGCACATCGCTGGTGAAGCTCGATCTATCATTGAACGCTGTGGCGATATACCCGTATATACCGCCGATTTTACTGTCCTGACACAGCTGACCGGATTCAATCTGACTCGGGGTGCACTCTGTCTTATGCGCAGGCCAAAGCTCCCGGAAGCTTCGTCTATCTATAGAGATGCCCACAGGATTGCCATATTGGAAAATGTAATGAATCCCACCAATATCGGTGCAATCTTTCGCTCGGCTGCCGCTTTGAATATGGATGCGGTTCTTCTGACCCCTGCATGCAGCGACCCATTATACCGCCGCGCCATTCGTGTCAGCATGGGGTGTGTGTTCCAGATTCCATGGACATTTCTCGGGCAGGAAGAATCCGAATGGCCGCAGCCTGCAATTCAGAATCTCAAAGCCTCCGGCTATAAAACGGCAGCCCTCGCGCTAAGTGATCACTCCGTCTCCATCGATCATCCAGAACTGATGGCAGAAGAAAGACTGGCTATCATTCTCGGAACCGAAGGTGATGGACTTGCCGCCAGCACCATTGCCGACTGTGATTATACTGTAAAGATTCCCATGTCTCACGGCGTAGATTCTCTGAATGTCGCCGCCGCCAGTGCTGTTGCATTCTGGCAGCTTGGGAGCAGGTAATCCCCCTGGAACTACCACTCTCTTGTCAGATCCTTAACCCATATGTATTTGCGATAATGGTACATGACCCACGGAATCTTACCAACTTCATCAAGACAAGTACATGCATATACTACCAACACTGGCCAATGCAGGAAAAATGTCCCTGCTGCCGCCAGTGGAACGGCAATTCCCCACATACAGACAGCCAGACTGTACATATCGAAGATCGTATCTCCTCCGGCCGAAAAGATGCCATTGATGATAATCGTATTCACAGTACGCCCGATCATGTAAAATGCCATGATAATCATCATTCCGACCAGATACCAGCTCGCCTGATCTGTCATCTTCACAAATCTCGTGACGAATGGTGTTACCGCAAGCATAATTGCAGTAGACAAAAAGCCAGTTAAAAATGCAATCTTTACCAGCCGATCTCCATATTGTTTCCCCCGTTCCAGGTGCCCTGCACCAAGTTCATTGCCTACAAGGATTCCACCGCCATTGGCAAGGCCATTACACAGACAGCACACCAGATCTCTGACCACTGCTGCAATGGAATTGGCTGCAGTCGCGTCCGTCCCAAGATGCCCCATAAACGCCGAATAAGAAGTGAACCCGACTCCCCAAAAGAGACTTGCCCCCAGAAGCGGAAGTACACACTTGCGGAAATCTTTTGACAACAATCGGTTTCTTTTAAACAGCCGGTTCCATTTCGGATGAATATATCCTTTTCGATAGGAAACTATGAGCACCCATGAAAGTTCAATCACTCTCGAAATCAAAGTGGCAAGTGCCGCCCCTTGTGCTTCCATTGCCAGTACTCCAAATAAGCCAAAGATAAATACTGCATTCAGTACAATATTTATGATAACCGCACCAGAACTGACAAGTGCCGTCTGTCCAGCATGCTCACTGACTTTCATGATTGCAAGATAGCACTGGGAGATTCCCGTCAACAGATAAGACCATCCTGCGATCTTCAGATATCGTATTCCAATGGCAATCAAAGCTTCCTCATTCGTAAATATCATCATCAGATAACGCGGAAAAAAGATACAGCCAATGAAAAAGATAAAAGATGCCGCTACACTCAGACGAAGTCCAATACAAAAGATATCATTTACCGTATCTGTATCCTTCTTTCCCCAATACTGCGCTCCTAAAATTACAATCGTAGATACAATTGCCATCAGCACCATATTCTGAACAAACTGAATCTGAGTTGCCAAAGACACTGCTGACATAGAGTTCTGAGTCACACGCCCAAGCATAAGTGCATCGGCCGCGGCCACTGACGCCAGCATCAGATTTTGTAAGGCAATCGGCGCGGCTAGATGTAAAAGTTTACCCCAAAATACTTTATCTGAAAATAGTTTTTCTCTCATTCTCGATATTCCTCCAGATGCAAAACATTAAAAAGCCCTTCGCCTTACGGCAAAGGACTAATTCTTTTAGCATCCACATTGTATCAACTAATATCTGGAAAGTCAATGATTTACCAGTTCTTCTTTTCCTTCGACATCAAAACAAGGAGCGCAAGCTTAAAAGCCCACTCTCCCTGTTCTACACTAAAAATCTTCTTTATTGCTTTTTCCTTCTAGAATGTTGTACAAATCATAGATCCCGCACTTAATGTTGTAAACGTGTTAGAACAACTGATAATCGTTACGAGCATTGCATTGATTAATCCAGCAATATATGGATTTCGAGTTTTCTTATATACAATTCTTGACATCAATGCCGCGCCAAACAATATGAATATAATAGGTATCAGCCAGATCGGGGCTATTCTTTCGCCCTCACTAAGTCCAAACAACTGACGACTTGTTACATAGAAATAAATATATTGTGCCGCTGTCAATACAATTGGTGCCAGAGAATTGGCAAAGCAAAGAAGTACTGTATTTCCCTTCTTACCTCCGATCGTATTATAATTGAAACAATTCATTGATACAGAATGCGCCATATAGAACAACAGGAACATTGGCAAATACCTCAGCGCGATTACGACTTTATCCGCATCAAATGCTTTAATTGCCAATATCCATATTCTGAAGTCAGCCTTGAAGAAATAAGCACCACAGAATACTATAAGAATTGACACAACCACTACCAAAAGACCTAAAAGTAATGTCTTCCATACTTCAGTCCTAGATATTAACACTCCACTTTCTCGCAGGGATACACCGTTTTTCTTTCCATACATCTGATAAGAAAGCACCATAAGCAGAATGGCAAACAATCCACATGCTGCAGACCACGCACCTATAGTAAGAGGTCCAGTTTGACTAAAAAATTCTGTCGTATTTGAGTATACTTTTTCAATACAGAACAGGAAACATGCACCTGAAAATATTACCGATGCAATCGTACTGCCCCAGAACCATGCTTTTCCTTGTCTATTTGTCACCGCTACCGGCTGAACCTCTCCATTCGCATTCAAAATCTTAAAATATTCGGTATCCAACATTGCCAATGTAAAGAAGATAACAAACAAGAAGAATCCAACAAGTCCAAGTGTATTAAATGCGGTTTTCCACTGCCATATCTGATTAGTAGCTGCTAATGGATGTGGCGCACCAAGCGTTTTTTCAAAGAAGTCTATCGCATATCCCGCACATTTAGATGAAATTGTCACTGCTGGATGAATACAGGTTGGGCGATAAATTACACGAACAGATTCTTTTCCATCAAAATCCTTCGTATAATATTTGCCTGCTTCTGCCTCAAACCCACTGTTCGGTTCTTCATTGAAGTTCAAGAACTTCTTTGCTCCATCTGTCTTCATGAATTGTTTTGGAGTTGTCAACATATTACCTTCTTCATCGTAGGTTCCGAAATAAAAATCATCATATTCACTGGCGATAATCCCAACACTTCTGCTTCCATAATCACCACTGTGGTCTCCGCCTGTGTCATCTTGCCAGTCACCTGCCTGCTCAAGTACACATGCAATTAATGGATTCTCGCGCTCATTATCAATTGCCACCGCCATATTTGCAGCTGTTCCGCCACTAGAATGCCCAGTAACACCAATTTTTTCCACATCCACATATGGAAGCGTTGCTGCAAGTTGTACTGCTGCATCCACACCAACTGCTCCTTCATACAAACGATCTGACGGTAGTGCTTCTGAATTGCCATGTCCATGCATATCTAGTGTAAGTACAACATAACCACGTCTAGACAACTCAACATTATACATATCCTGCATCTCTTTATTATTGTACCACCCTTCGACAGTAATAATACAAGGTGCCGGAGTATCAGCCGTTGCATTTGGCGGAATCCACAAATCTGCGCTCAGAAGACATCCTTGTGGGCTTTCCCATTTCATACTTTTAATTTTTATTTTCTGGTTACATGTCTGAACAAACGATGTGCCAATCATACTGATTAAACAGATAATCAAGGCAACCACTGTCCATTTCTTTGCAGTCATCTTTTTTCTCATTCTGATCTCCTCCTCTGCTTTTGTGCCATTTCCCCTCATAAAAGTCTTATAAATGTTATACTATAGATTTCTAAAGACCATTTTGTGGAAATGATATATATTCAACATTCCCGTGATCCCGTCATCGAAAATGTAGAAAAAATGATTAATTGTAATGAGCCTTCTTTTAGTGATACCAAATATTCCCCGTAAAGTAAAGCATAAAAAAGACACAATACTCTTAAAAAGATTATTGTGTCTCCGCTTCTCATACAATAATTGTCACTCGTCTTTGTTATTTGTTTAAATTGTATCTCTTTTCATCCTTTATGTCAATCTTTTTGTAATAATTGTCCGAAAATCAATGTTTGTCATCAGCCCATGCTAAAGCACCTCTCACAGCTCTTGTCCATCCCTTCAGTATCTTTTCTCTTTCTTCTTCTTCAATCTGTGGAACAAACGTCTTGGAAAGTGCCCAGTTTTCAAGAACATCATCTACATTTTTCCAATATCCCACTGCAATTCCAGCAAGATACGCTGCTCCCAGTGCAGTTGTCTCTACACATTCCGGACGCAGCACTTCTACATCTAATATATCTGCCTGAAACTGCATTAGGAAGTTATTCATAGAAGCACCGCCATCTACCTTTAGACTGGTAATATCTACGCCTGATTCTTTCTTCATGACTTCCAGAATATCTCTTGTCTGATATGCCATAGATTCAAGAACCGCCCGAATAAAATGCTCTTTACTACATCCTCTTGTAACACCAACGATTGTTCCTCTTGCATATTGATTCCAATAAGGAGCACCCATTCCCGTAAATGCCGGCACAACATAGACCCCATTGGTATCTTTTACCGATACAGCATATTCCTCAGATTGTGCCGCATTTTTTATCATACGCATCTCATCGCGAAGCCACTGTATTCCAGCCCCAGCAACAAACACACTTCCTTCCAGAACATACTGAATCTTTTCCCCTGCATTTGCTGCAATTGTAGTTAACAGCCCATTGTCTGAAGTTACAGCCTTCTCACCGGTATTCATCAACAAGAAGCAACCTGTACCATATGTGTTTTTCACCTCCCCTGCTGAAAATCCGCATTGTCCAAACAGAGCTGCCTGTTGATCACCTGCTGCACCTGTAATCGGAATACTTCCCCCTAACACGCTTGTTTCCGTATATCCATATACATAACTGGATGGACGTACTTTTGGCAGCATAGACTTTGGAATATGAAAATATTCCAGTATCTTTTCATCCCAGCAAAGATCATGGATATTATACATCATAGTTCTGGACGCATTCGTATAATCTGTGACATGAACGGTTCCTTTTGTTAGATTCCAGATTAACCATGTATCAATCGTTCCAAACATCAGATTTCCAGCTTCTGCTTCTTCCCTTGCTCCTTCCACGTTATCAAGAATCCATGCAACTTTTGACGCACTAAAATATGCATCCGGTATTAATCCAGTTGTGTTATGTACATATTCAGAAAATCCATCCTTCTTCAATTTTTCAATGCTTTCTGCGGTTCTCCTGCACTGCCATACAATTGCATTATAGACCGGAAGTCCCGTATGGCGATTCCAGACCACAGTTGTTTCGCGCTGATTCGTAATTCCAATTGCCGCAATCTCCGTACCCGTAGCACCAATCTTACTGATTGCTTCAGCTGCAACCGCCAGTTGGGAAGACCAGATTTCCATGGGATCATGTTCTACCCATCCTGGTGCCGGATATATCTGCCGAAACTCCTTCTGTGCCATACTGCAGATGTGTCCCTGATGATCAAATAAAATACATCTGGAACTTGTGGTTCCCTGGTCCAGCGCCATAACATATTTCTTCATATGCATTCCTCCTTTCATAGTATTTCTTTATTATTTAATTAATACTTGACGTCGTTATCACAGGAATTCCTGTATCTGCCACATCTTCAACTATTATCTGACCGATCAAAACCGGCGGCTCAATTTCCAGTTGTTTTAACTCTTTGACACAGTCCATAACCTTTCCTTTGGGAATATCCTCTTTTGTCTTTACCGGGACGACTCCCCCTCCCTTTACATTCACGGTTGTTGTCACAATCCTGGTTGGATCAGTCACTTCTTTTCTGGCATATACATCTCCACGCATACATGTATTTCCAGTCACACTTTTCACTTGATTATCTTCTATTTTCACATACAACGTACAACCCATCGGGCAGCCAATGCAGGTCAATACTCTTTGTCCCATAATCTCACCTCCCACATCTATCACATGGTTTCCAAAGCAACTATGATCTTATCAATATTGCAGAACTCTTCTAACTTTGCTTTCTCAATGATTACTTCTTCCATCTCTCCGGGAGTCACAATCTGTTTTTTCCTGTGTATGATCCTCTTTTCCCCCAGATAAACACTGATATAGCAATTTCGATAGACATTACCCACTCTGAAACGAATCTTCACTTTATCACGCATTCGCTTCGGTTCTATAGTAGCCGGAACTGTATATCGTACACCGTCTTGCGGTTCTATCTTAATCGCTTGTTCTTCTCTTTCTTTCAATTCTCCACGAAGATACGCCGCTGCGTTTTCTCCCGCACATTTTGCTTCTTCTGAAACATAGTCCACCAGATCATGTACATGAAGAACATTGCCACAGGCAAATACTCCTGGCAGATTACTTTCAAGACTTTCATCCACAACGGGTCCGTTCGTAATCGGATTCATACAGATTCCCATTGCTCTGCTCAGTTCATTTTCCGGTATCAATCCACAAGAAAGAAGAAGTGTATCACAGACATATTCTTCCTCAGTTCCCGGAATTGGTTTTCCTTTCTCATCTACTTCTGCAAGAATAACCCCCTCCAATTGTTGCTTTCCTTTGATATCAACAACCGTATGCCGTAACTTTAACGGGATTCCAAAATCATCCAGACACTGGACGATATTCCTCTTCAAGCCGCCGGAATACGGCATTAATTCTGCAACAACCTTCACCCTGGCTCCTTCCAGAGTCATTCTTCTCGCCATGATAAGACCGATATCTCCAGAGCCAAGAATTACGACTTCTTTTCCCGGAAGAAATCCCTCTATATTGACCAGACGTTGCGCCGTTCCAGCTGAATAGATTCCCATCGGACGATACCCCGGAATATTCAAGGCTCCTCTCGGGCGTTCCCTGCATCCCATGGCAAGAACAATTGCTTTTGCCTGTACCTGCACGATTCCATCCGTTCTGTTCATCATCATTACCACTTTACGCGGCGAAATATCCAGAACCATTGTTCCAGTCAGATAAGGAATCCCCAGTTTCTGAACCTGACAGATAAAACGATGGGCATATTCCGGTCCGGTAAGCTCTTCCTGAAATGTATGCAACCCGAAACCATTGTGAATACATTGGTTCAAAATACCACCTAATCTCTCATCTCGCTCAATAATCAGAATATCATCAATTCCTTTTTCTTTTGCCGCGATTGCAGCCGCAAGACCTGCCGGACCGCCTCCTACGATTACCAGATCACAATTTCTCATCTTACATCCCTCCTTCCATTCTTCCGAATATCCTTCAATTCCAAATGCAATTCCCTTGCAAGAATTTCCATTACTTTCGGAGTACAGAATCCAGCCTGACAACGTCCCATACCCGCTCTGGTACGTCGTTTAACTCCATCCAGCGTTGTTGCTCCCAAAGGTCTGTGAATCGCATCCAGAATCTCTCCTTCTGTAATCTGCTCACATCTACACACAATCTGACCATATGCCTGATTCTCCTGAAGGAACCGATTCTGTTCCTCTTTCGGAAGATCCAAGAATCGTACAATCCCTTTTCTTTCTTCTACAAAATTCTCTTTTTCTTTCAGTTCCATCTTTTCAGCCAGAATATCCCGGACATAAATACCAATCGCCGGAGCACTGGTTAAGCCTGGAGATTCGATTCCTGCCACATCAATAAATCCTTTTGCATCTTCAACTTCACCGATAATAAATTCCCCATGTTCTTCATGCGCTCTGAGTCCGGCAAAAGACGTAATCACCTGCTTAAACGGGATATTTTTAACAGACTTTGTACATTTCTCCAAAACTTCCTGAAGTCCTTTGGCCGTTGTTGCTGTGGCTTCTTTATCCTCTATATCAATTGCAGTCGGACCAAGCAGCAGATTACCATGAATCGTCGGCGTTACCAACACTCCCTTTCCCTTTTCAGTCGGGAGCTGGAAGATTGTGTGTCTGACCAAGTCACCTGCTGTCTTATCCAGAAGACAGTAATCTCCTCTACGAGGCGTAATATGTATCTTCTGTTCACTGACCATATTGTGAAATACATCCGCATATACCCCCGCCGCATTAATTACATATTTCGTTTCAAATACACCTTGATTTGTCTGAATCCGATAGTCTTGTCCCACTCTTTCAATTAACTGAACTTCTGTTCCCAGCTTGAATTCCACACCATTTTGTGCGGCATTTTCTGCATAAGCAATATTCATGCCAAACGGACATACAATTCCTCCAGACGGGATATGCAACACTGCATACACTCCATCCGCCAGATTAGGTTCCAGCTCAAGTGCCTGCTCGCGTTTCAGGATTTTCATTCCTTTCACACCGTTTTCTTTTCCCTGCTCCAACAATTTCTCCAACGCAGGAATTCCCATTTCATTCTGACACACAACCATGGAACCATTTCTTTTAAACTCAAAATCCAGCTTTTTCGACATCTCATCCATCATAGAATTGCCCAGTACATTCAGTTTTGCTTTCAAGGTTCCAGGCTTTGCGTCAAATCCTCCATGCACGATCCCACTATTTGCTTTGCTCGTCCCTTCACATATATCGCTCTCCCGTTCCAGCACACAGATATCCAGCTGATATCTGGACAACTCTCTTGCTATCGCACATCCTGACACTCCAGCTCCGATAATGATTACATCTTTCATACTTGCTCTTCCCCTTTCTATAACTTCCAAACATTTGGATTTGTAGATGAAATTGCTGCTGCCCCTGCGGAAATAGCTCCCATAATATCTTCCTTATCAGAAATCAGACCACCGCAGATAATCGGCACTGATATTTTTTGAACAATCTGCTGTGTAATCTTTGGCATGATTCCCGGTAATATCTCCATAATATCTGGCTTTGCCTGTTCTGCTTGTTTTGATATATTTTTCAAGGCCATCGAATCCAGTATAAACACACGAAATACGGTAAACATTCCTAATTCCTTTGCTCTTTTTAACAACGTAAGTCTTGTGGAGATAATGCCATCTGCCCGGGTCTGTTCTTTCATAAAATCTACTGCGATTTCTTTACTTCCAATCCCGCCCAGCAAATCCATATGTACAATTGCAATCTTATGTGCATCTTTTACCTTCTTTACAATCTTTCCAATATTGCAGATATCTCCATATAATATAAATACGATCTTTGATTCTGTCTTAAGACATGTCTCCAGTCCTTCCTGATCTTTGACCGCTGTAATGATCGGATTATCTTCAATTGCTTCCAATATTTCTTCATGCGTATACATCATATACAACCTTCTTCCTGAATACGTTTTCATCTATAGCATCTATCTTTCATGCAATAAAAAAGAGCAAAGCTATATATAGAAAACTATATAATCACTTCGCTCATTTTCTCCTAGTAATTATCTATATATCAGTATAGCATACCTTTGTAGTAAATACAATGATTTTGTCGACAAAGATGGTGTAAACTTACTGTCAGTTGGGAAAGATTAGAGAGACTCCAAGATATAATAGAATTCGCTTTATTTTTCCCAAGTGTATAACAATCCTTCTTCTTCGTCAACTATCTTATTTAAGGGTCATTTATAAACCTTACTGCTGTTTTTATTTTTGTGCCTTGCACATTTTTTTAATCAAAGTAGTTTGATGTTGGTTCTGATGCTTGCTGTCTTTTTTGCTCTCAATCCAGGGATTGTTACCTGAAGGCGATCAATATATGATCTGGCCTGATTATATACCTTTAACCATGGAGAACACCTCTGTCTTTCTAAAGTTTTTTAGTTTGGTCACCTAATACTTTATCAGACTTTGGTGTTCTCTTAAATTTTTTATTATCCGAGAAAAATTTTACGCTAACTGTTATGAATCTTTTTCATGATACTAAAAGAATGTGTTAAATATGGGTTCTCCCATTCATAAGTACACATGCTGTCAGCACCAACAGTACCGTACTCAACAGATTTTCTATATAGAATAAGTCTGTTCGAATCTACAACTCCAGAAACTGCAAGAGCATCTCTGTTTTAAGTCTGGAAATCCGATCCTCCAGTGATACATCCAGAAGCTCCTTGACCTTACTGATTCTTTTACGGATCGTATTGATATGAACATACATCTTTTCTGCAGTAATGCTGAAATTCATATTATTTTCCAGATAAACTTTTAACGTCTTCAAAAGTTCTCTGTTCTTCTCATCTTCCATGAGCAGGCGATAGTGTCCAAGCATCGCCTCCAGTTCTTCCTCTTCTACATCCATCCATACATAAGGTCCAAGCATCTCATAATCCCAGATTTTTTTTTGGGCAAACAGTTTTTTTCCCATCATCATTACTTTCTGACATTTCTGAACGCTTTTCTTTAAAGACAACAGATTTGTTTCATCCCGGCATATGGCAAATTCCAGATCCATACCTTCACATTTTTCCATGATCTTCAACCGGAATTCTTCTAATATATTAGTCAGATATTCCAGACTACAGACACTCTTTTCCTGCGTCTCCCAGAGAATGAGCCCACTATTTTCATCCAGAAACGCCATCTTTCCAAATTTTGAAACTCCACTGTCTTGAAATGCTCTCACAAAATTCTTTCGTTCATCCCGGGCGTTTATCGATTCATCCTTTGTCTGGGCAAACATCATGCAAATATATTTCTTCGACATAGAGATACCATGCTGACTGGCCTGATAAATCAACCGCTCCCGGTCTTTCTCATCGAAATTCAAAGCATACAGGATAAAGTTTTCAAATCCTATATTACCAACACTCTGTGCAACCATAATCTGTTCATACACCGACTGCAACTCCAGAAAGGCAATTCTGATAGAATATTCATCACAATAATCAATAAACTCTTTTGATTCCATTACTACAAAATACGCCTGCGCCACATCATTCATGATAATAGGAATCAGTATCCAGCTGATCCGCGGACCATCCGGATTCTTCGGATCGATCAGTCGGTACCGTAACATATGCATATGCTCACAAAGTGTATGTCTGGTGTGTTCCATTGAAGGTTTCCAGTAATCTTCATCTCTCAGTTGAAAGGAATCGGAGATTCTCCTGAAATTTGTCGAACTATAGTATGCTGTCTCTTCATTGATATCATATAGA
Organism: Bariatricus sp. SGI.161; assembly: GCF_050313695.1. Classification (NCBI taxonomy): domain Bacteria; kingdom Bacillati; phylum Bacillota; class Clostridia; order Lachnospirales; family Lachnospiraceae; genus Bariatricus; species Bariatricus sp. SGI.161. The sequence continues at coordinate 11,119 of NZ_JBNPLX010000030.1, read as the reverse complement.
AATGCAGGAAAGTTCATCTCCGCTTCTACTGCCTGAAGTATTTTTTTGATCTTTCGTTCTTTAAAGCTGAGATTTGACAACTGGAATACACTGTCATTCTGAATTCGGAAACGCCGAAACGCCTGATTCATCACAGCAACGTTTACCTGATTGGTCACTTCCATAAAGCCAATCTCAAAAGGCATACTGATCAGCGGGACATCATATTTTTCAAATAATTCTAATACATATTCCGGAATCGTATCCAGATAACGCTCTCTTTTTATCATCATTCCTGCCGCCAGCTGAGCCGTCCCCTTTTGAAAATCCTGTTCCAGGCAATGTGGTTCTCTTGACAAAGCATACCCGGACGTTATGATTAGTTCTTTTCCTTTCGTCCATCTGAGTGCATCCGGCGCATCCATGATAGCAACTCCCTGTACCGCTCTGGACAATCCCTTTCTTCCTGCTACTACGTGAAAATCTTTAAAAAACTCCTGTGCCAGCAATTGATACAGTGCAATTCCCATACTAATTCCATCCTTTACAAAAACAGTTTAACCTATTGCATCTAAAAAATATGAAACAAGTGTAGCACCCTCCACAACAATGTGTCAAGAAAGCGATGTTACACTTGTTTGCTCGTTCTATTTCACGACAACTAACCCCCATACATTGGTGTATAGTCATCCTTCTTTTCTTGAAATTCTTTTAAAATAGCTTCTCTGGCCTCCTGCTTGTTATAAAGATCATAGGCAATACCTGCTATTACCTGTGCCGCACATAAGGCTCCTTTTTCTCCTAAAGTACTGCCGGCTGATGCCGTTGCCTGCCAGGAATGCGGTGCAATCCCTGCAGGCCAACAGGATGTAGAAAATACACACATTGGCATGATGTGGCTGACATCTCCGCTATCTGAGGATGCGGTAAGCGGATTGATCTCATACAGATTCCGTGAATTCAGCTTCCATACCATCGCTTCTCCTTCTGTCTCATACAGCTTCTTCGCTTTTTCTACGTCAGCCTTTGATACGGTAGCAAGAAGCCGTCCGGCAAATTCCATCTCTTCCTCGTTAAAATCCGGAAGGTCTGCTTCTTCTAAATTATGGTATGCCAGATCTCCAAACGCATGATTTTCCAGCATTTCACAACATCCATAATCCACTTTCATTTCTACCACAGTCTCTGTCATGAGAGCTGCTCCTTCTGCTACCTTTCCTACTCTTTCAAGGATTTCTTTTACGTCAGATATGTAAGGTGCCCTCACAAAATACCAGGAACCGGCTCTGGACGGAACGATGTTCGGCGCAAATCCACCACTGTCTGTAGTATAGTGTATCCTTGCTTTCGAGGTCACATGCTCCCTCAAATAGTTGACGCCCACATTCATTAATTCTACTGCATCCAGCGCACTCCTTCCAAGCTCCGGTGCAAATGCCGCATGAGAGCTTCTTCCTTTGAACTCAAAGTGCGCAGAAGCACTTGCCAGATACCCATTGTCATATACCATATTGGCACTCATCGGATGCCAGCTGATTGCCAAATCACATCCATCAAACATATGGTAATACGCCATTTTCACCTTGCCACAGAGCAGTTCTTCTTCTGGGCAGCCGTAAAAACGTACCGTTCCACTGATTTGCTCTGCTTCCAGATAACGTTTTACCGCAATAGCACCAATTGCTGCCGCTGAACCAAGCAGGTTATGTCCACATCCGTGTCCGGGCATGCCATCTGCGACCGCCTCCTTGTAATCGGTTACTTTCTGTGATAAACCGGGAAGCGCATCATACTCTCCCAGAATCGCGATGACCGGCCTTCCTGAGCCGTATTCCGCATAAAATGCATGCTCCATGTGTTCCTCATTGACAATCTTAAACCCTTCTTCTTCAAGCATTTCCTTGAAATAATCCGCAGAAGCCTTTTCAGTCCCCCCAACTTCCGGATTCTCCCAGATTGTTCTGCAGGAAGACTGAAGCAGTGATTCCATCTTCTTCACCTCAAGATGAAGGTCTTTCTTTTTCATTTTCATTTCATCCTCTCAAGTTCATTCTGCCAGAATTAAATTTATTTCTTTGCAGCATTTGACAGCGTTGCGATACCAACTGCAATACTGATAAATACAGAGCCTAACGTTCCAAGCCAATTTGATGCACCCGGAAGCCAATTAAATACACCCATACCGATTGCAAAGTAAAGCACAAATGCAATAATTAACATGATAAAACTATGTTTCACCATTTTCAATCCAAACTGAACCATCAGAGCACCAAAAAGTGCCGGAAGCAGGTAGTTCAGCGCAGCCTTTACGCTATCCGGAAGCATTGCAAGCACGCTCGAACCAAGAATTGCACCGATCGTCAGAACAGATACATTGATAATGATAGAAACTGCCATTCCCAACGTTGCAATAATCGAGCCTTTTTCTGTACCCGGTTCAACCTCTGCTGCCACCTGTGCCATACTTGCACATGGAATTCTCATGTTGGAAATGTTACCTGACAAAAATGCCATATAAGTTCCTGCGGTTCCTACTACCGGAAAATAGGAAATCGGTTCAACGAACCACAGAACACCGAATGCACTGGCACCGCTGATAAATGCGGTCAGAAGAGCAGCCGGTTTCGGGAAAATACCATATACCACTGCCATAACAACTGCCGGTGTAAATGAAACCAGAACGCCCAGATATCCTGTTAATTTACCGATTTTATTTACCTGCGGCATATATTCGTCTTTATAATAATTGTCTTTCATTTTTTCTTCCTCCTTATACCAGTGCTGTAATAATCATCGCACCCAGAATCGTAATAGTCAGTGCCCATTCTTTCAGCCAGCCGATGTTGTTCTTATTTGCAATCTTAGTAAGAATAAGCATGATCACTGCACCAAGGATACAGGCCAGCATATTATGCCATGCAGATGACATTGCTGTTGCATCTGCTTTCAGCATCATAGAATAGAAGGGCTTTGACAGATGACTTGCAACCATTGCCGAAAATACACCTATGATTGCCGCAGAAGCAATCGTTGTCAGAGTACCTGAATTTCCTTTCGAAAGCCTGTGCTCGATTTTATCCATCTTATTCGCAGAAAATGTAGCGAAAAGCACCCATCCTATAGAACAGAGGATCATTGTCCACACTGCCATACCGAGTGCTTCCTCTGTCATCGGATCTGTACCCAGTGTCACACCGACTGCCGAAGTACCAAGACCTGCAGCGATAGATTCAAACATAACAGAACCGATCATAGAAAGACGCATCCAGCCCACCGGTCCGCCTACCGTTACTAATAAGGAAAGCATTCCACTAAGTACTACGATAGAAGGTCCGATCGAGGTTACAGCACTGCTCTTCATCGCTTTCTTCATCTTTTCATCCGCCAACCCTACCTTCTTACCTGCACTGTACGCCCCTCTTGCAAAAAAGATAGCCTGAATCATTACAAATACTACCGGAATACCACAGGCAATCCACATAGGAAGTCCATTTGCGATCTGCATTACATCCATTTTAGTTTCCTCCTTTTGATAACTTTTATCTTTATGTTGTATGGATTATCATACTGTTTTTCCTACAATGTAAAAATAAATAAAAATTCACTTTTCTCTGTTTTCCCTTGTAGAGTAGAAATTATTTCACTTTTCGTTCTAACCAGTGTGCAAAACAGTACTTTAAGAAAATATTTGTCCAGAATCAGAAAATTTATTTCTTACACTGCAATTTACAAATGTATATTCTATAACTAATTACTTTTATACTCTGGAAACAATTGTTGCAAAAAAGGAGGTATATATGAAAAATCAGATTATGCTGGAAGCAGAGCAGATTAAAGAGGAAATGACAGCATGGCGCCGCAAATTGCATCAAATTCCTGAAATAGGTCTGAAACTCCCGAAAACGGTTCAATTCGTCAAGGAAAAATTGGATGAAATGGGTATTGAATATACAGTCTATGAAGAGAGTTCCAATATTGTCGCATGTATCGGGCACGGTGATACGTGCTATATGATCCGCGGAGATATGGATGCGCTTCCTATGGAAGAAAAGTCAGGGGAAACTTTCTCTTCTACCAATGGATGTATGCACGCCTGTGGTCATGATATGCATACGGCGATGATGCTTGGTGCCGCAAAACTAATAAAAGCACACGAATCCGAGCTGAAGGGTGTTGCGAAACTCCTGTTCCAGTCAGCTGAGGAAATCTTTGCAGGAGCCAAAGCAGCGATTACTTCCGGTGTCATGGAAAATCCCCATGTAGATGCCGCTATGGCTCTTCATGTGTTTTCTCAGAAGCCTCTCGGAACACTTGGCGGTCATAAGCTTCCTGCTGCCGGAGTCTATGGTTTCCGCATCAAATTAACAGGTCAGGGAGTACATGGTTCCTCCCCGGAACACGGTGTTGACCCAATCAATACTGCCATTCATATCCATCTGGGGTTACAGGAACTGATATCTCGTGAGGTCTCTGGATTTGATGAGGTTGCTCTGACAATCGGAAAATTCCATGCAGGAAGCGCTGCAAATATTATCCCCGAAACTGCTGAATTAGAAGGCACGCTCCGTGTATTCGACCCGGTACTTCGTCAGAAAATGATTCAAAGAATCCACACAATTACACAGAACATCGCTGAAGCATACCGCACAAAAGCCGAAATTGAAGTACTCAGTAACGTACCGCCTCTTGTATGTGATGAAGCGGAAAACGCATGGAGTCGAGAAGTGATCTACGAAGTCAATAATTCCCTGATCATAGATGAGTTCCATGCTATGGGCTCTGAAGATTTCGCCTTCTACTCCGAATTGGTTCCGGCAACCTTCTACATGATAGGCGCCGGAGTAGAAAATCCTGAAGAGCGATTTCCACAACATAATCCGAAGATTCGATTCAACGAAGATGTCCTTCCTATTGGAGCAGCAGTTTATACAACAGCTGTACTGAAAAGATTAAGCAAATAAAAAAACATAGCACGGGAGTGTCGCAAAACAACTGATTAACCAATTATTTTGCGACACTCCCTATCAGAAAATACAATCCGTAACATCCTTAGTTCGCTGAGATAAGATGGCATAATATCGATAAAATTCGGAACAGGTGGTGCAACACTGAACAAGTACTACCACTCCTATCATACTCAATATTTTTCCTATCATCACTCCCGGTGCATGATAAATCATCTCAATCTCATGTTTTCCTTCCTGCACTTTCATGCCAAGAAATGCAGTATTCACCTTCTCATATTCTGTTTCTTTGCCGTCTATTAATATCTCAAAATTTTCATCATAAGGAATCGATGTAATCAGATAACCATCTTTATCTCCTTCCACGATTCCTTTAATAACATTTCCTTTTGTCTCTTCTTTATCCATCTGAAATTCCGACTGAACAAGTTCATTTCGTTGATCTTCCAAAGTCGTTTCCTTCCATATATAACTGTTCAAATGGGCAATCTCATAATCACCCGCCCCAAACCTTATGTCTATCTTTGTCTGCCCTTCCTTTAGTGGAATTGCATAAGTAAATTCTTCATTTGCATTGTAATAAATATGTGTATTGGCCGTCAGCTTATTGCGGATTCCTTCCACCCATATCGACACATCTTTTGAAGGGCAATGATTATGTACTTTAGATTGTAGGAAAAACAGATCTCCTTCATTTGCTTTGGGAATCTCCACGGTATGATCAACGCTTTCCTGTGACTGGATTTTCTCGTCTTCAAATAACAGATCCAGTTTCTGAAGTCCCGCGCTCCAATTTTCCTTATCTACAGGCTCCCCTGTTTCCTCCTCCACCACAACACATTCAAGCAACGCAAGCTGGTTATAAGGAAATTCTAATTTGCGATACTCTTCTTCTGATATCAACCGTTTTGTCACATACGCAATCGGTAAAACGTCTTTATTTTCATACACGTTCTCCGCAATTTTTTCATATCCGGGAACATCCTTGTCAGAAATTATGTATTTGATTCCCATAACTCTTTGGAATATGGGATTTTTAGAGCTCGACTGCATAAACATATTTCTATATGGCTGCTCTGTTTGAAATGTTTCTGTTCGGAAATCCTGATATGTTTCATGATACACAGAGGAATATATGGAAGATACATATTGATCCACAGACCAGATACGATTTATATTGGCCGCATCTTCCGCAACCTTTCCACTTTGTTCCATCCGGTAAAACCCTGCCTCTTGTTCCGCTATCTCCTCAATTGTGGTTTGTATATTTTTATCTGTGATCTGCTCATAGAAAGCAGAATCAATGAACATATCTGCATTCTCATGAAGCATTACACCATAAACAGTTAAAAAGATAAGCGGTGGCAGAACGAGAAACTGCATACATTTTTTCCAATAGCATATCAAAAAACAGACTGCCATGATGATCGCATCAATAAGCAATAATATCCAGTATTCCTTGTTCCCGATCTGTTCTTTTTTTATACCGATCAGCAAAATCGTAAAAAGAAACGGAAGCAACCCTGTCAAAAAAGGAATCTCACCTGTTCTCTGCTTTTCCATATATTTTGCAATCAGATAGCATAACAGTGGAAGAAACGGTATCACCACTTTATCACGAATATAAAGACCGCCATTCAACAGCCATGCAAAAAGAGGCACGCTTAATATTATGATACAACCAATATGCAGCCACCTTTCGTTTCTCTTTCTATATGTTAAGCCGGAGATCAAAACTGTAATTACAAGTGTCGTTAATCCGATTCCGTATGGTGCATACACAAACCGGAAGATCTGTATATCCGGAATAAACAGCTTCCAGAATGATACCGGTGTTCCGCCGGTTCTTCCATTCATAAGAACACATGCTGTCGGCACCAGCAGTACCGCACTCATCAGCACGGCAATCAGCATCGGAAAGAGGAACTGAATGCCATCCCATAAAAATGTCCGAACTCTGATTCTTTCCTGTGATATTTCCTTTCTTTCCACATACCGGGAAATACCATATATTACAAGAACAAGCATCCCTCCGATACTAAAATAAAAACTTGTCAAAATCATCGTCCATACACTCAATGTATAGATTCCTGCTTTTCGCTTTTCAAAATACCGGTCAACACCAATCAGCGCCATACACAAAAAGGGCATGTAATTCACAAACATAATCTGGTTATAAGAATGATAAATCATAGGTCCGGACAACAGGAATAATACTGATACGAAAAAGCTGATATGATATGAAATTCCTCTATGAAGCAGCCACCGGTAAAACAGTAACAAAGCAATCACCAAATGAATCATCATCGCTGCCATGATATATGTTCCCATCTCTACACCGGGAAACAGATAAGAAATCCATACGACCGGGCTGTATAATCCATAGTAAGAAAAATTGTAAATGTTTTGTCCCCCTCCGATATTCGCAGCAAATTCCGGAAAGAACTGGCCTGTATCATAAAACAGTTGCCGAAAATACTCCGGCAACACACTATGCTGACTGATCCAGTCAACTCTCGAGCCGAAGACACCATTTCTGATACAAAACAGCCAGCAGAAAAACAGCGCTAACACGGCCAGGATGAAATATGGCAGTTTTGCTTTAACCTTTTTCTCCATCGCAACTCTCCTCACTTGAATCCTTCAGGATATAAATCGGACGATGCTTTGTTTCCAGATAAGTTTTTGCCAGATACTGTCCGACAATTCCTGTACAGAGAAGCTGTACACCTCCAACCATAAATGTAATACAGACAAGAGACGGCCATCCATCTACCGGATCTCCCCATACTGCTGTTCGAACTATAATCACAAAAATCATAAGAAATGATAACACGCAAAACAAAAGCCCGATGATGGATGCAAGCGAAAGCGGAGCAACGGAAAAGCCCATAATTCCTTCCAAAGAATATGTAAATAATTTACGAAGCGACCATTTTGTCTCTCCTGCGGATCGCTCAACATTCTCATATTCCAACCACTTTGTACGGAATCCAACCCATTCAAAAATCCCCTTTGAAAAGCGATTATACTCACTCATCTCCAGCACAGCATCCACCATCTTGCGCTTCATTAACCGATAGTCTCTTGCTCCGTTCACAATCTCTGTCTTAGAGATCCGATTGATAAATTTATAGAAAGACTCTGATAAAAAGGAACGGATCCTGGGCTCCCCGGTTCTCGTAGAACGTTTGGTAGCAACATTGTCATATCCCTCTTTCTCCAATATCTGATACATTTTGGGCAAAAGTTCCGGTGGATCCTGAAGATCCACATCCATAATCGCCACATAATCACCGTCTGCATTTTTCAATCCTGCATAAATTGCCGCCTCTTTTCCAAAATTTCTGGAAAAAGATAAATACTGGCATCTTTCATCTAAAGTATGCAGATCTTTCATTACCGATAACGTTCCATCTGTAGATCCATCATCCACAAACAACAGTTCCGTATCCACATCCTGCATCTGGAGCATAATCTTACACATTTCTTTATAATAAATCGGCAATGCCTCCTGCTCATTATAGCATGGCACAATTACAGTTATTTTTTTCACCTTTACACCTCCTGTTTCCGGAATATATAACATTTACTCAGAACATAATTCATCACAATTACAACAAATTGAAGCGCTGCTTTTGAAACTATCTCTGATATTCGTAATTCTTCTGTAAACAAATACATTCCCCAGACCTCTGCGAACAAGGATATCCCTCGCATCCCAACAAAACGGATGCATTCCTTTACGATATATTCCTTTCCTTTCTGCCTGAAAACAAAGTATTTATTCACAACAAATGCAAATAGAATTGCGGTCAGAATAGAAATAACGTTAGCAGCCTGCATCCCACATCCGGTTCCATACCTTAATACCGAAAACACTCCAATATTTACACCAGTAGTACAGATACCGGCAAACACATAACGAATCATCTCATACTGCATTCTCATCACCTCGCTGTATACTTTAACAAAATCCTCTTAAGTTTTTCCTCAAACATACCTTAAGCTTTCTTAAGTTTTTCTACATATTTCCTAATAATTGTTATAATAGAGTCATAAAATCAGGAGGTAATGTTTTTATGGATGTTTCAAACATTCTCATCGTAGATGATAATCCGGAAATTCGTGAAATCATAGAAATCCTTTTAACAGGAGAAGGGTTTTTGACCTTTCAGGCAAAAGATGGCATGACTGCCCTGAAGTTATTGCAAGAACAGGATTTTGATCTTATCATTCTGGACATTATGATGCCAGGTATCAACGGTTACCAGACCTGCCTTGAAATACGCAAATCAAGCAATGCACCTGTTCTTTTCTTAAGTGCACGAACAAAAGACAGCGATAAAACACTGGGATTTTCAAGCGGAGGTGATGATTATCTCGCAAAACCCTTTTCCTATAATGAGCTGATCAGCCGTGTCAAAGCACTGATCCGGCGTTATCATATATATAAAGGGAAAACAGAAAAGAAGAAACCTTTACAAACCATTCAATATCATCACCTTACTGTTGATGAGTATTCCGAACAGGTAAGTAAAGATGGAATATCTATTGAATTAACAGATACGGAATATCGCCTGCTTACTCTTCTTCTAGAGCATCGCGGACAAGTTTTCTCAGCTGAACGATTATACGAAGCCATCTGGGATGAACCGTATTATTACGGTGCCAATAATACAGTGATGGTACATATCCGAAATCTCCGGCGAAAAATAGAAGAGGATCCAAACAAGCCTTCACTGATAAAAACGGTATGGGGAAAGGGGTATCGATGTGATTGAAAAAATAAAAAGTATGAAAATACGGACAAAGCTTATGTTCCTTATTCTCTTTACGGGTATCATATGTTACTCGCTTTTTCAATTTCTCTGGTATAACAAATGGACTGCCTATGAATTCATCAATCCGATTTTCCATTTTGCACCGTCTCAGGGTAATGAAGATTTGTTTGATGAACTTCTTAACGAAGCTGTAAAATATGATATTCCAAAATCTGAAGAGGATACTGACGCTATAGAAAAACTACAGCCTTTTTTTAATTTAACTGACTGCTATACAAGTATTTATATCTACGGTTCAGATGGGTATTTTCGTGCCGGGAAATATGCGAGTGCAATGGATGACAGTACTTTCCGAACAATATTTGATCTTGGATACCGAATTACAGGAGGGGAAGGCGAGGGATTCCGAGAATTTACTCTGGAATTTAAAAATGGTTCTGCTCTGGTCATGCTATACTTCTACCATAACACTATGTTCCTTTATCCATATGCGCTCTTCTGCGCTATTATCTCCGTTTTGCTTTTTTTAATTGTAATTTTGTTCTTCATTTCTCAAAAAATGAAACAAATTTTTCAAATCAAAAACGGAATATTACAAATGGCATCCGGGGACTTAAAAACTGCTCTCCCAAAATACAGCAAAGATGAAATTGGTATTCTGGCTGCAGAACTGGACAAACTTCGTATCACATTAGACGATACTATCCGGCAGGAACAAGAAAGCCGACAGGCAAACCAGGATCTGATCACAGCTATGTCTCACGATCTCAGGACTCCTCTCACAATTCTGACCGGATATCTGGAAGTATTAAAACTAAAGAAATCCCCCGATATGCAGGAAGAGTATCTAAACCGTTGTCTTCAAAAAACAAAGGATATCAAAGAGATGACAGATCGGATGTTTGAATATGCTGTGATTTTTGAAGAAACCGAGACCCCCAGTTTAGAGCCTTTAGATTTTTCATTTTTTCATGAATGTTTAAGAGAGAATTTTGAATTTATCCATCTTGACGGATTTGTGTGTGAAGAAGAAGTACCCCCGGCAGATTTCCAGGATACACCTTATTTTACCGGTGATGCAACAATGATAAAGCGAATTTTCAATAACCTGTTTTCCAACATCTTAAAATATGGGGATAAATCTGAACCGGTCTGCATATGCCTTACATCTGACACACAAGAATTGAAAATTCTGCTTAAAAACAGGATAAAAACAGAGCATTCTGATATAGAAAGCAATCATATCGGATTGAGAAGCGTTGAAAAAATGATGTCTCTCCTTAACGGGAGAATTCTTTATTCTGAAAAGAATCACGAATTTGCAGTGCAGCTTACTTTTTCTGCAGACTCTTCTGTATCATAAAACTAAAAAAGGCAAGAGAAATTTCCTAT
>NZ_JBNPLX010000029.1:0-34157 GCF_050313695.1 Bariatricus sp. SGI.161 | reverse complement strand
GGACAAGATGTTGACCACCTTGTCCTTATGTTTCATAATTCTACACAAATTAATGAAATTGTCAAGTTTTAATTAATCAAATGATTGTTCTGTACGGTTGATGATCTCATCCTGCAGTGGTTTATCCAGGTTACGGAAGAAATCACTGTATCCTGCAACACGAACGATCAGATCTTTATAATCTTCTGGATGATTCTGAGCATCAATCAATGTCTGTTTATCAATAACGTTGAACTGAATATGATGTCCATCCATGGAGAAGTATGAACGAATCAGACTGGCCATATTATTCAGGCCTTCTTCTCCAGCCACAACATTTGGTGTAAACTTCTGATTCAGAAGAGTACCTGCTGTTGCCAGATGATCCATCTTTGCACAGGACTTGATAACTGCTGTCGGTCCATTGGTGTCTGCGGATTTCTCTGGAGAAATACCTTCAGATACTGGTTTATGTGCTTTTCTTCCATTTGGAGTTGCCAGAATTACATCACCAAAGTATACATGACAGGTAGTAGGAAGCATATCTACACCATATTTTCCACCCTTCATGTTCGGACGTCCTGTGATGGTGCTTCTGTATAATTCAAATACTTCCTGCATAATGTCATCTGCATAGTCATCATCATTTCCATATTTTGGAGTTCTGTCATGAACCATACGATAGATTGCATCATATCCTTCAAAGTCATGCTCCATAGCTTCAATCAACTCTTCCATCGTGAAGTTGTGATTGTCATATACATTATATTTTACAGCAGCAAGACAGTCTGTAACCGTACCGATACCTACGCCCTGAATATAGTTTGTATTGTATCTTGCGCCGCCTGCATTGTAGTCTTTTGCATTAGAGATACAGTCGTTGGTTACAACAGACAGGCATGGTGCCGGCATCTCCTGTGCATATAACTGCTCGATAACGTTATTACCACGGATCTTGATATTTACAATGTGCTCTAACTGCTTCTTAAATGCAGCCCAGAGTTCATCATAGGTCTTAAAGTCCTTAGCATATCCAAGTGGCAATCCAATCTGCTTTCCAGAATATTCATCATATCCATTAAACAGTGTCAGCTGGAATACCTTCGGGATATTCAGATAACCGGTAAGGATATAAGCTTCGCTTCCCCATGCTCCGGTCTCTACACAACCTGAAGAACCACCGCGTCTTGCATCTTCCAGGCTCTTTCCTGCATTGATCAGCTCCATGATCTGAGCTTCTGTGTTATAGAATGCAGGCTGTCCCCATCCTTTTCTTGAGATCTCACATGCTCTCTTTAAGAACTTGGCCGGTGTCTTCTTACTGATCGTTACGTTAGAGTTTGGCTGAACCAGCTTCATCTCATCCATACAATCCAGAATCAGGTAACTTACATTATTAACACCATTGCGTCCGTCCGGTGTAACACCGCCGGTATTGATGTTCGCAAAGTCTGTATAAGTAGCACTTTCCTTTAATGTGATACCTACTTTTACCGGTGCAGGCTGGTTGTAGAACTTCACCCACAGACATTCCAGAAGTTCCAGAGCCTTCTCGTCATCCAGAATACCTGCCTCCACATCTCTCTCATAATATGGGTTCAGATGCTGATCAAGTCTTCCCGGGCTAAATGCATCCCATGGATTCAGCTCAGTTGTAACTGCAAGGTGTGTGAACCAGTATAACTGAATTGCCTGCCAGAAAGTCTGAGGCTTGTGTGCCGGAACAACCTCCAGGTTCGCTGCAATCTGAAGAAGTTCTGCCTTTCTGGTCTCATTTTCCTCTTTCTCTGCCATCTCAAGCGCAAGCTTATGATAACGCTCTCCCAGAATGATTACTGCATCACAGGAGATGTCCATAGCCTTCAGCTCTTCACATTTATTCACTGCTTCCGGATCATTGATATAATCCAGTTCATCCATTGTCTTATGAATCTTCTCTTTATAATCCATATATCCGGTAGTAAATACCTGCTCACCACCACAAGTATGTCCCGGACCTCTCTGCTCCATAAATTCTGTAAACATACCTGCACTGTAGCATTCCTGCCATTCCGGAGTCATTCTTGAAAGAATCTTCTCTCTCATACTTCTTCCCTTCCAGTATGGAATGATCTCCTCTGCCTGAAGCTTTCTGTCTTCTTCTGTTGTATGGAAGGATACCAGTTCACGTTCACTCATGACTACCATATCCTCAACACTGTGACAGCAAAGTTCCGGGAATGTAGGTGATGCCTGCGGATCCTTACCTTTTTCGCCGACGATCAGCTCTCCGTCTCCCAGATACAAGGTCTTCTTGGAAAAATATTCTTTCAGAACCATTGCTCTCATAACCGGGATTGAATATCTGCCGTCATTTTCTTTGTAGAAATCAGTCTCGATCTTTGCTCTCTCAAGATCAATGTGAACAGGTGTCGTCACACTGATTTCCCGAAGTTTCTGAATTCTTTCATTCATACCACGTAATTTTGCCATATGTTTACCCTCCTATTTTTGTGTTCTGGAATCCGGATTCTACGAAGAGTCTGACGAAGCTCTCCATCTCTTCCTTCTCCGGTGCATGTAAATCTGTTCCCTTATATTCCATATCCAGCTTGGAATACTTTCCGCTTCCTGTGTCATGATACGGAAGCAGATTAATCTGAGCCGGATGAATATCATGTTCTTTCAGAAACGCTATCGTTTCTTTCATGTTTTTTTCATTACCATTTACTTCTTTTATTGTTGGAATTCTAATATATATTCTTGCTCCATCCGCTGCAAGACGAATCAGATTATCAAGAATCAATTGATTATCCACTCCGATATACTTTTTATGAAGTTTTGGATCCATGACCTTCACATCATAAAGAAATGTATGAACATAAGGAAGGATTGCCTGAAACTTCTCATATGGAACATATCCACATGTGTCAATCGTAAGTGTAACATCCTGGCGTTTTATCTCTTTTGCAATTGCCAGTATATAGTCTATATCCATTGCCATGACTTCTCCGCCGGAAAGTGTCACGCCACCGCCAGATTCTTCATAAAACATCTGATCCTTCATAAGCTCTTTTATCAGCTCTTTTACAGAATATTCCCGTCCTATAATCTCACGGATTCCTATTGGACAGAAGTTTACACATTTTCCACAGAATGTACACGCATCTTTCTTCATCTCTGGCTTTCCATTCTCCATGGATATTGCCCCATTCGGACATACTTTTGCACAAGTTCCGCAGCCAACACACTTCTCCTTGTCACACTGCATCTCTTTTTCAAACCGCTGAGTCTCTGGATTGTGACACCATTCACATTTCAAAGGGCAGCCTTTAAAAAATACAGATGTACGAATTCCGTCACCATCATGGATAGAAAACTTCTGAACATTCGTTATCAGCGACATCTCGTCTCCTCCATTTTCATAATCATGAAATATTATTCGATTTTTCTTCCCTATTTTCATAATACAGTATTATTGTTAAATTTTCAACATATTTTATCAGGTCTTTTTTCATAAATCTGATGCATATTTTTTGTGCATTATCTCTAAATATTCATTGTTTTAAGTTGATTATTTTCACAAATTACAATATAATGAAAATATCGCTATAAAATCTACACATTTTATATAAATATGAAAACGAGGTGTTACTATGAAAAGTATTCAGGAAATCGGAAATACGATTAAGCAAGAGCGTCTGAAACAGGGAATGACATTACAGCAATTAAGTACTGCAACGGGTTTTTCAATCGGATATCTGTCTCAGTTCGAGCGAGGGCTTTCCCAGATTGCCATTGACTCACTGCATAAGATCACAGATGTTCTTGGCATGGAATTTATCGATTTTTTCCGTGAAGAAGAATCCTCTCCTTCTGCCTCACCAGTCACAAGAATCTACGATGCCAGCTGTGATAAGGTCAGCGACCAGATCATTCAATATACTTTAAGTCAGAATGCCAAGAACTTTTCCTATCTCCCACGACTCTATCATCTCATGCCCCATATCGGAGCGGATGAGAACATAGAATTATATGCTCACGAAGGAGAAGAATTCATCTATGTCCTTGAGGGTGTTCTAAAATTATATGTGGAGGAAGATGAATATATTATGTATCCGGGAGACAGCGTCCAGCTTGATTCTACCAAGAAGCATAACTGGACCAACTGCGGAACTCAGATTACCAAGATCCTGACTGTAAATATGCCAAATCCTTTCAAATAAAAATAATCCGTAGCATTCCCTGCAATATCTGCAGAAATACTACGGATTATAATTATTTATTTTCTCTGACAGCTCTGACTACAGTGCCCACAGTCACATCCACAGCTGCTTTTCCCATTTTTCTTATTTCTTCTCATGATCACAACCGCAATGACCACAACCACGGCGACTGCCAGAAAGACAACTATATCTGCTATATTCATATCGCACCTCCTACTTTATAATCCAACTGCAATACAGATGAAATGTGCAATAAACGCGATGATCCATGCAACTACACACTGCCAGAAGACAACGCCTACAGCCCATCTTGATCCAAGCTCTCGCCTGATAGACGCGATTGCCGCAACGCAAGGCGTATACAACAAAGAAAATACCAACATTGTTGCTGCAGATACAGTTGAAATTGCAGTCTCAACGCCACCGCCGAACAGAATTTCCATCGTGGATACCACGCTCTCTTTTGCCATAAATCCACTGATCAGCGAAGTTACGATACGCCAGTCTCCTAATCCGAGAGGTCTCATAATCGGTGCAATCCATCCGGATATAATAGCCATCAGACTGTTGGAAGAATCTTCTACCATATTTAGCTGAAGGTCAAAACTCTGCAGGAACCATACCACAATCGTTGCAATCAGAATGACACTGAATGCTTTGCTTAAGAAATCCTTAGCCTTTTCCCACAATAACTGTGCAACATTTTTTACACCCGGCATACGATAATTTGGCAACTCCATAACAAACGGAACGGCTTCACCTTTAAACAATGTATTTTTAAACAAGAGTGAAACCAGAATTCCGACAACAATTCCCAGAACATACAGCCCCGTCATAATAAATCCACCCTTACCCGGGAAAAATGCACTGACAAAGAAAGCATAGATTGGAAGCTTCGCTGTACAACTCATAAATGGAGTCAAAAGGATCGTCATCTTACGGTCTCGTTTACTTGGCAGTGTTCTCGTTGCCATTACGGCAGGAACGGTACATCCAAATCCAATCAACATCGGAACAATACTTCGTCCTGACAGTCCAATCTTTCTCAATAATTTATCCATGAAGAAAGCAACTCGTGCTACATAACCACTATCTTCCATAATAGACAAGAAGAAGAACAAAGTCACTACGATCGGGAGAAAACTAAGTACACTTCCGACACCGCCAAAGATACCGTCAATCACCAGGCCATGGAGAGCCTGATTCACATGAGCCGCAGTCATCCACTGATCCACAACTTCCGTTAGTGCATCAATACCAGTCTCCAAAAGTCCTTGTAAAAACGCACCGATTACGTTAAAAGTCAGGAAGAAGACAGCCCCCATGATAGCGATAAAGCAAGGGATCGCGGTCCATTTTCCCGTAAGAATACGGTCAATCTTTTCTGAACGGATCCGCTCTTTACTCTCTTTTGGTTTCTTAACCGTACGTTCACAGACATACTCAATAAAGTCAAAACGCATATCCGCCATTGCAGCACTTCGATCCATTCCGCCTTCTTTTTCCATCTGTACTACAATATGCTCGATCATATCCTTTTCATTCTGATCCAGCTGAAGCTGATTCAAAATCAATGAATCTCCCTCGATAACCTTAGTTGCAGAAAAGCGGAGGGGAAGTCCGGCTCTCTCTGTATGATCTTCTATTACAGATTCCACCGCATGAATGGCACGATGGATGGCACCACCATGATCGTCTTTACTACAGAAATCCTGTTTCTGTGGGCGCTCCTGATACTGTGCGATATGTACTGCATGTTCGATTAATTCCCGGACACCTTCATTCTTGGCAGCAGAGATTGGAATGACCGGAACTCCCAGTAAGGATTCCATTCCATTGATATCTATGGCACCGTTGTTATTCATGACTTCATCCATCATATTAAGGGCAACAACCATAGGAATATTCATCTCCAGAAGCTGCATCGTCAGATATAGATTTCTCTCAATATTCGTTGCATCAACAATATTAATGATTGCTTTCGGTTTATCGCCAAGAACGAAATTTCTGGAAACAATCTCTTCACTTGAATAAGGAGACATGGAATATATTCCCGGAAGATCTGTAACTCTCGTGTTTGGATGTCCTTTAATTGGACCATCTTTGCGATCTACTGTAACCCCAGGAAAATTACCCACATGTTGGTTAGCTCCTGTCAATTGATTGAATAATGTCGTCTTTCCACAATTCTGATTTCCTACAAGGGCATAGGTAAGAACCGTTCCATCCGGCAATGGATCTCCGTCATCCTTGGCGTGATATTTACCATCTTCTCCCAATCCCGGATGATCCGTAGGATATATTTTATCAATACGGCTATGCTTATTCGTTCGTTCTTCAATCGGCTGAATGTCAATCTGATCTGCATCTGCAAGACGAAGTGTCAACTCATATCCGTGAATCTGTAATTCCATCGGATCTCCCATAGGCGCAAACTTTACAACTGTAACTTCCGCCCCCGGAATCACACCCATATCCAGGAAATGCTGTCTTAGAGCTCCTTCTCCGCCTACTTTCGTAATAACAGCACTTTCTCCGATTCTCAGATTCTTAAGTGTCATTTGTAACACCTCCATATATGTACATGATAATTATTTTCAATTAAAGTTATACCACGCTAACCAAAATTCGTCAAGACTATACAGTCTTGAATTTTTCTGTTTCTACTGATATAATAGAACAAACTTAAATGGTATATATTAACAGAAAATAGAAAGGTATTATTATGCGTCACAATAGATCTTCTGAAGATTATCTGGAAACTATATTGTTATTAAGCAAAAAGTTACCAGTTGTTCGTTCCATTGACATAGCGGTTGAGTTGAATTTTTCAAAACCAAGCGTCAGTGTTGCTATGAAACATCTGCGTGAAAATGGCTGTATAGAAGTAAACCAGGCTGGTTTTATTACTCTGACAGATAAGGGCATGCAGATTGCCACCAGTGTATATGAGCGTCATCAGGTACTCTCTGACTGGCTGATCTCTCTTGGTGTAGATCCCCAGACAGCTTCTGAAGATGCCTGTGAGATGGAACATCAGATCAGCGATGAAAGTTTCCAGGCTATGAAAAAGTTTATAAAGGAACACTCAGCAGTGTTAAAATAAAGTTTATCTATTCTGTTCAGGTGCACCTCCACCTTTCATTCGTCCATCTTGTTTAGGTGCACCGTCATCTTTCATCTCCATTTTCCAGTTTCGATACTGTAATCTCCAGATTTCCATTTCGACAACGAAGTTCATCAATCAAATTCTTTTCTTCACTTGCCATCTTTAATTTCAGATTATATGTCAATCGAAATAAGCTTCCCATATTGGTCGTCTTCACCTGAATTAGTTCGCACTCTTCTGTGTATCTTTTTAATATCTCATCAAATACTCCTGTATAATCTAAATCCTCTGGAATAGTAATATGTAGCGTCTTATAAAGCGCCATTCTCTTTCCAGTGCCGAAGTCCAGATAATTATATAAAAGCGTCATACCACCAAAAATCATTGCTATCAAAAAAGCATATCCGATATAACCCATTCCAACTACAAGTCCGGTTCCCATGGCAAGAAAAATTGCACCGATTTCCTTTGCAGAACCCGGAAACGAACGGAAACGAACCAGACTGAATGCTCCTGCTACAGCCACACCGGCACCTACATTTCCATTGACCATCATAATCACTACACATACAATAGCCGGAAGCATTGCCAGTGTTGCAACAAAGCTCTTCGTATAACGTGTTTTCCACATATAGCTTCCTGTCAGAATAAGGCCAATAATCAGTGCACTGCCTACACATAGTAAGAAATCAGACAGTCCAATCACGCTTGTCATATCTGTATCAAAAACTCCCGAAATATTGTATCAAGCATATTGAATTCCTCCCTTCATCTGCTGATAGGCTGTTCCATATTTTGAAAATGATATTTTATACAAATGGTTTCTGGTCAACGCCTCACTCATCCACAGCGGGATTCCCCCAGATGTCTTAATCTCCATCAAAGTCTGCCCCTGTTCCAAAATCGAAGTTCCATAAAAATCACTTCCAAGAGACAGATCATCTTCCCGGTATAAAATATTTTCATCAAACGTTACCCGAAAATCACTTCCATCAAGTGCATAATAGGCCTCTCTTTCATAGGATAAAAAAACCGTCGGGTGAAGAGTTTTATAATATTCCCAAAAATATCGGAGCTCATTGCCAATCTGTGAATGGTCGGGAAGTGGATTTCCGTTACATAAGCAATTCATTACTTCTGCTTCCGGACAAACCAGCCTTCGCTTATACACCACATGCTTGTATTTTTTCTTCAGTTCTACAAATACCGGAGTATCTTCACTTGCCGGACAGTAACTTCTCACCCGAAGCTTTTCTTTGTAAGTCGGTTTTTCCAGTGAATGACGAGCCAGCCGGTATGTCTCTGTGTCAAAATAAATGTTCCGTATTGTTGTCCTTTTGTACTGATCTAGCTTCATATAAGCTTCCATACTTTGCAACATATTTTCTTTCTGCTGCCGGTTTATCATATACTTCAATTCATAGCGTTTAAAAGTCATCTGATATGTCATGTCATTTGCTCCTTTGATTATTTACAGATATTACTATAACGAAACTTCCTTAAATTAACTTAAAAGTCTCTATAAAAAATGCCCGGATGGGAAATCCACCCGAAGCATTGTTTTTCAATAATCTCGAATTTTAACTTATGGGAAATATCACCGTAATCATCAACGATCTCTCATCCTCTGTCGATGCAACGATCTTCCCTTTATGTGCCTCTACTGTCGCTGCAGCGATGGAAAGCCCCAATCCGTATCCTCCTGTCTGAGAATTTCTGGAACTGTCTGCACGATAAAATCTATCAAACAAATGATCCAGTTGTTCCCGCGAAATAGATTCTGTCGTATTGTAAACAGACAGGCGAATCCTCTTCCTCTCTTTTTCCAGGCATACCTTAATCCGTCCTCCATCTCCTGAATACTTCACCGCATTATCTAAAAGAATTGTTACAAGACGACTCAGCGCCTTCTCATCACCACATATGGAAATCATCGGTGTGATCTCACTTGTCAATATCTTATTCTGTGTCTTTGCCAGGGACTGATATGTATTCACGGTTTCTTCTACCATATCCGAAAATGGAAAATCCACCATGGTCATTGCTGTTCTGCTTTCTTCCATACGGGAAAGAAGGATCAGATCATTGGTCAAGTCTGCCAGACGTTTGGTCTGATTTTGAATATCACTTAGCCACTCATTCTCTCCCAGGTCCATCTCCAACACTTCTGCATCCGCATCAATAATTGTCAGAGGTGTCTTCAGCTCATGCCCGGCGTCTGTAATAAACCGCTTCTGCTTCTCATAATTTTCCACAAAGGGTTTTGTAATGTATGCCGACAAAAATACCATCAGGACAAATACTGCTCCCAATCCCAGAGTGGTCACTCCAAGTCCTGTTACAATCAGATTATTAAAGTTAGACAATTCCCGCTCCCTGTCCAGAAAAATAATTTGCACTTTAGAATCCATTCCATATTCACAGACAAGATAACGGTAATCTTCCATAAATCCATGTGTCTTACCTGTTTTCCACACAGTCTGCGCATATTCCATTGCAGTAGATGTATCGATAGAGGCAATTTTTCCTGTATCGGCATTTACTATTTCACCGTCATTATTCAACACGACAGAGAAAAACCTGGATTCATATGGCATTTCCGCAGACACCTTCCCCATAATTTTTTTATCATCCTCCTGTACTTTCCCCGGCTTTCCTTCTGGAATCTGTCCTTGTTCTTCGTGTATCATTTCCGGATAAAATAAAAAAGCGATTCATGATCTAGCAATTTCTGCTAATCATTACCGCTTTTTTGAACGTTCCCTGCTAGAATCGAACTCACAACTAGTGCTTAGGAGAGCTCTGTGGTTCTGTTAATCCCTGTCAAGAACTGATATGTTTAGCCCTTTATTATCAAGGACTTTTTTCACTTTCAAATCAAATTCTGGTAATCTGAATATCCTTTCTGTTAAGTCCAGATAAGCCCTGAAAATTAGCAGATTCTTTGCAACTGCTAACATCCGGGGAAAGCTCTGTTGTTACTAACAGATATCATGTTCCGGCTACCATCCCCTTACAAGCAGGAATGATAAACATATTCAATTGACCAGATTTCTATTATTACTATACAACGTTATTGTCGATTTGTCTATGGGGGTCGACTACAGGATTGTGCAATTTTACACTAATCCCATATAACTAATTTCATCATTTTTTTCACAGCAGTTATCACTTTTGAAGATACATAAACACTCGATATTTTTTTCTTAGAATATGACCAGACCGGATCACCTTTGGTCATGTCTATTAGCAAAGCTGTAAAGAATCTTTCCCAACTTGCATATTTTTTGCTGTCTATGTAATTCTCCGGTTCCTGCAGAATCTCTGTAACATTTGCATTTGGAATAGTATTGGACGAAAGCAATAACCATTCAAATGATTCTGGTGCATAAAGCACAACATTACCAACTGTGTTCAAATATTCATATACCTCTTTCATTTCAGAACCAAATGCTGCTCCATCCACTATAATCAAACGTGTACCTTGCGTTTTTTCACTGTCCTGCAAGCATTTGATGATATTAGATTTCCCATTTGCAGAAATACAATTGACATTTTTCTGTTCGGACAATTTTGCGAAAAAATCATATCCGGAATTTGAGTCCTCGGTAATTACTAATTCAGGCTCTATAGAACTCTGCGCTGAAATCTCACCATAAAGATGATACATTTCATTATATTTCTGCTTTGCTTCATGATATTTCCCAGATTCGCGGAATCCGTAGATTTCCTGTACACTATATGGGAGCATAGGCATTTTTTCCCGCGTTGCAAGAACAAAATAATTGTCTGACTCAAGCGCAAGCTTTGCAAACTCTTTTGAAGTGACAAATCTATTTCCTTCATCAATAAAAATAATACTGTTTGTTATTCTTTTTAGCTGCATTTCCCAGTCTTCATTATCGAGTGTTCGGCATTCACGGTCACAGGAAACCATTACGCCACTTTCAGAACCATACCTTCTATAATCACGAATGTAATCAATTAACACCGTTTTCCCAGAAGCACTATCTCCTGTTAAAATCGTGATATTTCTTGTCAGGGTAAAATCATATTTTACTCTTTTCGCTTCTATAATTACTCTATGTGAACCTTTCATATCCGCTACCCCTATTGCATCTCATTCAAGTATTTACTTGCAAATGGAATTAATTCCCGCATAGTATGAACGAATTCTCCCCCATTTTTTATCTGGATATCAAATTTAGTATCTTTTCCAAAACTCATCATATGGCGTAAATTGATTGTAAGATCCTGCTGTTTACCAATCTCCAGTATCCATTTTGCGCAATTATCTCCACAGGTAGACGCATTAAATATTTTGTCCGGTTCGTTTAACATCAATAATAATGTTTTCACTCCACCCGATAAACGTTCCGGTGGAATTTGTCCAAGAACCGGACTGTTAATACATTCCCCACTCAAAACTTCGGAATGATCAACATCCATAATCATTTTTTTAGCAAGATCTGTTTCAAGCCATTCAGGTTCATATGTGTTTTTAAAATAAACGCTTGTATTATAAATGCTGTTCGAAGTATCGCCATAAATTATTGTAAGCATTCCGTCTCTCCATTCTTCTTAATACCTTTTCAAATATTCTTTACATATCTTCTTACATCTGATAATTCAGTATATCATATCTAAAAAAAAAAATCACTCCAGGATAAAAAGATTACGGTTTTATTCAATGGATTTCCAATATCCATTATAGCCATACTCATTTTACTATTCTTCCGGATCAGATTTACAATCTGAGTATTTGATCCATCTTAGGTGACATCTGAGGGACATCTCGAGGGACAATAAAATGATCTTTTGATATAATATCTACCTCGTATTCCCGGCTCTTCGTTTTCTGTCAAATTCAATCCACTCATCTAAAGTAAGCGGCGTATAATCTGAATACATACAGAAACAATTAATCCTGTTACAAGGAATCTGTTTTTCATCTACACGATGTATCTCACCTTTTAATACTTAGGAAGAATCAGACGCCTTTCCACAACTTCGGCGACTACCTGCAAAGTATTTTGAAAACCTGTTTTCTGTAAAATATTTTTAATATGATACTTAACTGTATTTAGAGAAATATCAAGTTCTACCGCTATGTCTTCATATTTTCTGCCCTTGGTAAGTTCTCTAATAATCTGAAATTCACGATTTGTAAATTCACGATTGTCTGCACAGCCGATTCGTATGATTGGCGTATTTTCAGGATATACTTTTTCACCATTTAGAACGCGATCACAAATTTCTATGAGAGAATTATCCTCATATTCTTTATACCAAAATCCGTCGCAACCATATTTTTTTGCTTTTTGAATGAAAGAGTGCTCCGGCATAGATGTCATAATAATAATTTTGATTTTTGAATTATATTGCTTGATTTTCGCTGCCGCTTTCAAACCCGATTCATCATCGGCAGTACATACATCCATAAGAATAAGATCAACTTTACCTCGCAAACATGCAATCTCCGCATTCGCAGCATTTTCTATGGAAGCATATAGTGCATATTGTTCTGACCGAGCAATCTGATTCTCTATAACTTTACGGAATATCTGAGAATCTTCCACAATTAAGACTTGAATCATTTATTTTCTCCTTTCTGTGGTTTGATAACATCTGTTGGAACATCTACAACAAGTGTAACTCCCGGATTGTATAGAATTTTAAGTATAGCTCCTTCTTGCTCTAAACGTCTCCTTAATCCA
Source organism: Bariatricus sp. SGI.161 (assembly GCF_050313695.1). Classification (NCBI taxonomy): domain Bacteria; kingdom Bacillati; phylum Bacillota; class Clostridia; order Lachnospirales; family Lachnospiraceae; genus Bariatricus; species Bariatricus sp. SGI.161. The sequence continues at coordinate 21,147 of NZ_JBNPLX010000029.1, read as the reverse complement.
CTAAGACCATTCCCCTCTTTGATTTCAGAATTCACAGCAGCTCCATTACTAGATATTTCTATATGATAACCAGATACGGATTTATCTATCTGCACCGTAAGTTCCGTAGCATCTGCATGACGTACTGCATTTGTCAAAGCTTCACGCACAGATGCATAAACCAGCCTAAGTGCCAATCGTTCAGCAGGCTGGTCTCCAATAAAATTCACCTTACATCCTATAAGTTCAGCAACTTGTAAGAGTTCAGATTGAAGCGCCGCGTCTGGAACAGACCATATCATAGGAATATTCGAAAAATTGCGGATTGTGTTACTCCAGTTTTCTCTAAGCTCTTCTACGTTTTCAGGCAAATTTTGTTCACTAATTGCTTTTTGGGTCGCAAGCAGGCAATTTCCAAACTCGTCATGAATACGCATTTTAATCGCTAAAATTTCTTTGTTCTGATTAATCTGTACTATATTATCTAATAAAGATTTTTGACGTTCCTGCATTTCATGCAGACGTACATTATTTTCATGCAGTTCTTCACTTAATTGGTAAAGCCTGGTAATCTCTGCCGCTTCTATCTGAACAGTATTTTTATCAATAAGCTGCCATTCAAAACGCCAAACACTTTTGTCTGCAAATTGAAAAAATATACGGCGATGATCATTGTCTGTCGTTTCATCCAAAGATTGTGTGAACCACGGCTTATTTAATCTCTTACTTGTAGGCGAATCTGTGCACTGTTCCAATTTCTCCCATGTGACTTTTGCATTCAAAATCGTATGACCGAGGAGTTCGTTCACAAGTTCATTCATTTTCTCATTCACGAGAATCACCCGTCCGTCTAATGTTGCAAAACAAATTCCTCCGGGATAAGAATCAATTGCCTGCTTAATCATTTTAACCGTTTGCTTTTTCATAATCACAGCATTACTCCTTCTTCTCAAAATAAACGTCGTCACTTACACAGATAGAAATTGCCGATAATCGAAAATCAGATTCTTCTAATATTTCTTCTAACCTCTTCATAGCGTACAAAATACATTGCGGCTCCAATTGCTTTGTCGGACAAAAGATAAGTCTTACATCTAGGCCGATATTTCTCATACATTTTGCCATGTCTTCCAAACTAATTCGTAAGTCATTGTTTGGAATCATCTGATTCTCCTGATAAGTAAGCTGCAAATTGCAAAACCGCTTAATATATGTCCCTATCAAACTAATTTTATCCCATTTTCCCGGGTGTTCTTCCTCTGGCAACAATTTTTCTAATAAGCAAAGCTGTTTGGACAATTCAGTGGTAAGCTGATCATAGATATCATTTCTAACCTGAATGTTTGCTTCATTAGATTTAATGCGAATTTCCTGAGCCAACAGATCTTGTTTTTGTTCTAGTTCTATATTTAAATTCTGTAACTTACGAAAAACCTGATTTATTTCAGACAAATCATTCTGCCAAATCATGTAGCCATTTGAAATATTATGAATATTCATTTCTATATCCTCACTGGTAAGGATGCGTTTCTTCCGTTTTAAAATTTCCAACACTTGCGGTGTAATATTGGATGCATTTTCAGAAATAACAATCGGCGTACCATCCGACGAAAGAATCTGCATTGCCACTGTTGATTTTCGAAACACCTTACCATAACAAGTATTCACCGGTATAAGCCCAATGAATATGTATAAATTCCAACATAAGACTGCTATAAAAATAAGTCCGGCTGATAATTCGACGATTTCAAACCGTATTACGTAAGCAGTCGCTGCATACGGAATACTAAACACAAGAAGTAATATTGGTTCATAAAACGGAATCAGCTTTTTATAGAGCGGGTCCGTTTTAATTGCTTCGTTACGTTTATAGATTACATACACTTGATAACAAACTATCCCCAATCCCCATAAATATGTAAGATATGTTCCGATGTATGGATGAAAATATAGGTTCGGCTGCGGTTCTTCCGGTACTACATAAAATAAAAAATGGTGGTATTCGTTTGTCAGAGCCATCGCAATCAAACCAAAAGCAGGAATCAACAACATATACCATTTCCTGTTAATACGATAATCCTCAGATTTGCCAAGATAAAATGCACCATACAAGCCAAACAAAGGCCCCAGTACCACTAATATATGAATGAAGTATCCAGTAAAACGCATTAGCTGAACGTCTACATAGAGAAATGCATCCTGTACAAAGCGAACAGTGATATAAAAGATACAGACAATATTTTGTGCAGTAAGATGGAAACTCATCATCTTCTGTGTAATCTTTGTGCTGATAAAATACTGCCAGTTCAAAAGAAGAAATATATATACTGCATAAACAATATATGGTCGTACAAAATCTCCCTGTAAATATCTTATACTAAGCTGACGATATGCAGAAACCGCTAACAATAATATAGTGGCACCTATTAAATTTAAAATTCTACAGTTCTGTTCATTCATAAACTCCCTCCAGATATAAAAAGTTCTCCGTTCATTATAGCATTTTTATTTATAATGATGACTCTCCTTTGGGAAATAGATTGAAATGCTAGTATTCCATCATCATGCTACAACTTATGCAAATTACAGTTTCTCCTGTTTAGAACTGTCTATTTCCCGTGCTGGAACTAAAACTGCCACTTCTGCAGACCGTAATACTTTTCCCACAGTTCGATATCCTTTACGAATAACCTTTTCAATCTCCATTTTATCGACTCCATTTTTTTCTTCCACACGCACAATTTTAATTACAGAAGGATCAAATTCTTTTCTCGTATCTATTTCTTCTACTCCTCTTCGGTGGAGAATATCATATATCTCATCATGCACAGAACAGGAAAATTCATCTTCTGAACTTTCCAGACGATCTAACACCAAAATCAGATCTGAAATAAATGGTTCCAACACCGTAAAATGAATCTGCTCCGTTAAAATCCGGATTAATTCTGTTTTTTGCTTATCCTCATAAAGCCTGCGTACAAACAAATCCTTCATTCCCACTAATTCTTCTTTCATTTCACATAGGATTTTTTCATATTCTTGTTCAGACATATATCCACCTTCCATTTTCTATTCCACATTTGTTTTACAGACAATGTCCGTTGCGTGAACCATTTCTTCATTTGAAAGATTCGATGTTCTCTCGACTTCAAAAGTACCCAGACTTTTATTGGTAACCATATCAATAACTTCAATAAAAACAGTCTGATCCGGGTCATAAGCGTAAATAACTTTTACACCAGAGCCCGCTGGATATGGTGGGATCCGCAAAAGACTTTCACCGATAATTTTCACATATTCCAATTCGGAATCATTCCCTTCTGTCACCTGTAATTTAAGTGAAGTCTGGTTATCTTCCAATGTCATAAATTCCTGCGAGCATTTTGCCGGAATCTTTGTATTGTTCGGAATAATGACCGTATTTACCTCTTTTTTTAACACGGTATCCCATGATACCGCTCCCAACGACTGGGATGTAACATCCGAAATTACCAGTTTTGCGATTCCTTCTTCCTTATCTTCTCCGCTCTTCAGCCCCATCGGAATCACCGATGATTTAGAGCCACTTTCTTCCTTTAGCGTGCTTGCAAATATTGCCGCTCCTTTGGCAACTGCCGTATCCGGATCTACTTTATACGCCACTTCTTTACCAGATATCTGTTCCAACCACCTTTTTACCATGGGCATTTTTGTCGAACCTCCTACCATAAGTACTTGGTCAATTTCTTCCCAGATAACTCCTTTTTCGCACATTACATCATCTAATATGAATTGGGTACGTTCTATCAACGGTTTGGATGCTGCTTCAAAACTCTCTCTGGAAATATCCAAACGATAGGTCTTTCCCTGAATAGTAAAAAACGGTCTGGAATGTTCTACTCCTGAAAGCTGGATTTTTGTTTTTTCTGCTTTTTCGCGTATGTCAGCCATAATTGCATCATCTTCGTCATCCACAGTGCATCCTTTTTCTTCCAGCTGTTCACGAATCAATTCTACTAATTTCTGGTCAAAATTAATGCCTCCTAGCTGCGGATCTCCGCCTGTCGCAATCACATCAAAAAATCCGTCTTTTACATCCATCACTGTTACGTCAAATGTTCCGCCGCCAAGATCATATACCAGAATTCTTCCCTGATAGGAATGATCCAGCCCAAATGCTATTGCTGCTGCCGTAGGTTCATTTATCACTCTCAACACATGAAGACCTGCGATTTCACCTGCTTGCTTTGTAGCAATTCGTTTCGCATCATCAAAATACGCCGGAACCGTAATCACTACATCTTTCACCAGATTCTCTCCATCATACTGCTCCGCATCTTTACATATTTTTCTTAAAATCAACGAAGAAATCATCTCTGGCGTATAATCTTTACCACTTGGTGCTGTAAAATTATATATCTCACCATGGTTCCCCATATTCCTCTTCACAAACTGAACCACCTGCTCCGGGCATGCTGCTGCCATATTCTTTGCCTGTTCACCTACGAGGAATTCATCCTTTCCATCTGATGACACACCTGTAAATACTACAACAGAAGGTGTCACCTCGTCATCATCCATATTCTTCAATATCTTCGCTTCTCCCCGCTCAAAAATTGCAATTGCGGAGTTCGTAGTACCTAAGTCAATTCCATATACTTTCTCCAACATAATTACTCCTATCTTTGAAATCTGCAGCACAGCCGGCGAATCTCTGATTTCAATTCATTCATCGCACTGTCAGCCATGACCACCTCATTAATTACTCCATATAACTGTTTCACAAGTTCCTGTCCTGCCGGCTGATTTCCGAATACACTCTGAATCTTATCCATATTTTCCAGAATATAACTTCTCTCTCTTTCCATCCTGCTAATATGTCCGTCTGATCTTGAATCTATTCCTGTCAGTTGGCGAACAATCTGTTCTATACTGTTCATCTTTCATCATCTCCTGTATCCAATTGACGAACATATTCCTGACCTTTCCGCAGCATCCGTATTGCTCTTTCCAGACATTCTGATGCGTGGATACAATTATCTGTGATATGTCCTCTTTCAAAAGAACTCTCTCCTGCAATCAACTCATCAAGTAGTACAATTGTATTCTGAATTTCTGTTATTTCTCGGCTGAGATTAGAAATATTACTTTCCAGCTCATAATGTAGACTATTTTTCAACCTGATTTTATTTTTATTGTTTCTTTCCATCTGTTTCACTGTTATTTTGACAAATCAGCAATACAATTGTCACACTTTGTTCCCAGTATCTTAATGACAGCTGCTGCATTTTGGAGGGATCTCGCTGCTACAGAAACTGCTGAAACAGCATCTTGTCCGGTTCTGCTCCCCTTAACCAAAGCCATGACCTGGTTATTATTCTGAAGCAGTGTCTGTGCACTTGAAGCCGTCATACCCGAAAGCTCGTTTGATACATTTTTAATAGTTACTACTTCCTTTATAATTTCTTCTACTGACATTTTTTTATCTTCTCCTTACTATACATGTTTCAGTTAAACCAAACGAATCTGACGGAGTTTTTCCCCTGCGACCCGAAGCTGATTTATCGTTTCATCCAATTGTTGTTTTGTCATGGAAATCTGATTCAACATCTCCCGTCCTCCAGAATCTTCATTTCCCAATGCAGAATCCACACGCTGAGCCATTTCCTCCAATTTAGATTGATAGTTTCCAAGCTTCGCTATCTGTTCGTCTATCTGTCTAACAGATACGTTTATTGCTGCAGCAAGCTGCTGAATTTGTGACATAGTTACCTCCCGTAATTCTTTTTATTTTCTAATTTGCTTCATATAAGTACGCCTTTATTTTCAGCACATCATCTGATGTAACAGGTGCGTAAGGAATAAATACCAGCTCTTCCTCCAGTTCAACAGAATCTGATAAAAGCCCTCGGTTGTTCTGAGATTTCCATCGTACAAAAGGTGAAGTCAAAGACTGTACCGCTCTCTCATCTACCCTTAGAAAAATCTTGGTATTAAATGCATCCGAGTTTCCAAATCCAGCAACCTGTGCTGTATAAGAAGATGCTTTCACCCACCATCCAAAAAAATGAAGTCCTTCAGATGGTCCCTTCTCTACAAACTCTTTTAAAACTGTTCCCTGTCCATATGGATCTGGTTCATAACCCCATTTATCCATTCCTATTCCAAACATATAAACAGTCTCATTTTCCGTTTTTTCCTCCATCAAATTTCGTAGTGTCTCTTCAAACTGTCTACACGGAATATCTTCCAGATAATATCCACATTGCTCCATCAATTTTGAAAAATGTGGATATTGTTTTGAGAAAATAATTTTTGTATTTGTAAAATTGCAGAACAAAAATCTTGCATCTCCCTTTGTATGTTGAACCGCCAATGAAATTGCCATGCTCTCCATCATACCGACTGCCTGATTACATTCTCCGTCCGGAGCTCCAATTACTGCAATATTTCTTCCTGGTTCCATGAGCATCGGAATTCCGATTGCTTCTCCTCTGATAGAAATTCGTTCACCGAAAAATGCCGAAGGAGTCGAATTCTCACATTTTTTCTTTATCACATTCGAAATGCTATCAGAAATCATAATTCTCTTTTCTCCTTCAAATACGTAAGGCGCTCGATATTCTCCTTTGGCTTTTTCCCACCACTGATATCGCAGCGGAGTCAAAACCGATTCATCAGCAAATGCCACTACACATTTTTTATTCTGTGAAACTTCTCCATAATCCAAGTTCACAATGGCTTCTCTCGGACGCAGAAATGCTGCTGCGGGATTGTTTACAGCCAACGTCTGCATAGACTCGGATAAGGTGTTTTTTAATGCGATCCTAATTGGAACCTGTCCGAAAATTGCATCCCTTTTCTGTGCCAAAACAAGATTTCCGCCAAGTGTCTGCGATGCCAAAATAAAATGAATCCCCGCTGCCCGGAAAAGTCTTACCGATTTTTCTAATATTTCTACAATCTTTTCTCCTGTTTGAATATCATCGCCAAACATCATCTGAAATTCATCAATAATAACTACGATTCTTGGCATTTTCGTCTGCGGTTCCTTCTTTCGGAGTTCACGAATACTTTTATACTCTTTTTCTTTTAGAATCTTCATTCTTCGTTGATATTCCTGATAAAGAGCATGCAGAACTGCCAACCCAAAATTCACATCGCTTTCCAGACCAAGTGCTTCTGCATGTGGCAGATACTCCTCCTTTCCGATATTGGAGAATGACTTAAACGTAACTCCTTCTTTAAAATCCAAAAGATACAAGCGCAATTCCCGTGGTGAATACTGAAGACATAAACTATGTATAATCACAGAAATCAGATTTGATTTTCCCTGCCCGACTGCACCTGTTATAATCGCATTATGCCTTTGATTAATCTCATCTCCTATGATAATATGTACATCATTAATGCCCCATTTTCCTATCGAAAACTGTAGTCCATCTACTGAACTTTTGTTCCACACAGAATGAAAATCATGTAATTCTTCAAACTTTATAGTAGGAAGCGCCACATTTCTGACCCTATCCATAAACAAATCACAATCTCGAATAATCGTTTCTGCTTTTAAAACTTCTGGTATGGCAGACTGATCCGTATTCAACAGCCTCACTCGTTCCTGATTGTTTTCTAGAATTGAAATATTCGGTGCAATGGATTCAACATGAAATTCTGTTTCTTTTCCATCTGCTCCCTGAATACAGAGATAAGTTGTCGAAATTATAAGAAATGAACACCCCCATTCCGGTCCGCTTCTCATAAGAGTAGCCATCGAAGACAAAATTTTCGAGTCAATCGTTCCCATGTCCATCGCCAATACAACCAACGTATAGCCTTCTATCGGGCGATTTGCCATTCTTCTGAATTCAGTAAGGGACTCAGCTCTTCCCTGAACTGCATTTTGTACCGACTGAATCTGTTGCCGCAGATAGAAAAATCGTTCTTTTAATTCATCTTCATCCTGAATAAATTCCATGATTTTTTGTCCGCCAGAAGAAAGTGAGGAAAACGGCGCAAATATTCCGGACAAGTCACTATCATACCCTATAATAGATAACTGTCCTGGCGCTGTCTCCATAATTGCCTTATATAGGACAATCTTTGCCAGATCCGTCACTCCATCCTCATATGTATTGCTGATCCAAATATTTCCTTTCCCTATAAAATCAGCCATTACTGTCGGCGGATTTCCTATATACAATTTCTCACATATCTCCAACAAATTTTCCACAGTTTCTCCCTTTCAAAAAAAGCCGACATCAAAATTACTGTCGGCTTTACAGATTATTTTTTTTCATTTTTCCAACAATATTGGCCGCCACAGCAATCACAATCAGGAACACAATATTACATATAAATTTTTTCTGAACTACAGCCGCGCTAGCCGCTCCATATCCCAGTACCGTATAAAGTTTTGTAGATCGCATTATGCTGTAAGCGAATAACCAAATTACACTACAAACCAATACAAGTGAACTTCTTCCCTGTGCAGATTTATAACATCCATAGGCAATTCCGGCTGCTGCTATCAGCGTAGAGATTGGAAATACAACACCGCTGGTCAAATATGCCAGTACCACAGATACAACAAAAACAAGCACTCCCATTTTAGAAGATCCTCTTACTTCCTGTTGACGCTTTTTATAATTTGCCGTCTGCTCTTCTAACTGCCTTATGTAGTTGTTACGTTCTTTATATTCTTCCAGTTCCGGCTTCATTGCCTCCAATACTTCATTTGCAACGCCATTTGTCGCTCCCAAACTAATAGATTTGTTTGCATATTCCTGAACTTCTTCACAATTATCTTCCGTATACTCTCCACACGAATAGAGAATGCTTGCCCTTTGTCCAAGGGCATTTGCATAAAGTTCCGTCATGCCATATTTCTGAGCCATATCACATAACTTCTGGTTCGCATTTAGTGCTTTGTCATAATACGGATTTGCACTGCCAACCACCCGGCTGTTCTGTGCTTCCTGAATTGCCATCTGCCTCAGCACATATTCCCTATCAAAATAAGAGCGACAATTATCCGGCTCCGCAATCACTTCTTTATCTGTACACTCCAGTGCTTTATAAAAATTCCCTAATTCACAAAAAATATTATATCCCAGGTTATAAAAATCTGCATTTTCTCCATCCGGACTTTCCGATACCCTTGCTTTTTCATAAGCATTACCTGCAAGCTCAAACTGATGATCTTCATAAAAAGTTCTCGCCTTATCTGTCCATTCTTTCAGTCTTGCTTTTCGCTGCTCATCTGGGTCAATTGTCTTTTCCTTCTTACTCAATTCCAGTTCACGATCATATTTCTTTCGTGACGATTCTGTTTCAAAAGCTTTTTTTGCATCAAATATAATAGAAAGCATTTTTGTAGCTTTTTCCGGCGTATTTACCTGACGCTTCGTCCACACTTTTTCCTGTTTCAAAAGCTCCTGCTTTAATTCATTTAATGTCATTTCGGATTCCAGACCAGCAATTTCATGATAAAAATCCAGCATTTCTTTTTCCCCTTCTCTCCAATTTTTAAATCAGATAAGAAATGATTTTGTCACGTTTATCCTTACTTACTCCCAAATTCAAGATACCGGCACCATTACTAAATAACCCGCCGGCAAACACACCTTCTCCTAAAGCAATCAATTCGATATGACGTTTATCTCCTAAATCTGAAACAAACACCTGAACTCCCCAAATATTATTTGCCCCGCCCGGTCTAAAATGTTTTAATCCGGAGAACAATCCAACGTTTCCTGATAATACAACCTCAATATCACACTTGTCTCCAAACTTTCCAAGTGGATCATCATTCAGTTCATCTACCTGTGCATTCAATACTGATGCAGCCTCTCTAATTCCATTTGCAATCTGCTGTAAACTTTTATCTGTAACTAACTCCGTTGAATCTGTTTTAATACGTGCCATTATTTTTATCTCCTCTCATCCATTTGACTATTTGCCACAAATTTCATACTTTTTACCGGTAGCATTACTGACTCTTCTTCTGTAGCATTGCTCCAGGCGTTGTCAACAAAATTTTCCCACGCCTCCAATGCCTTGTTCTGTTTTTCATCTGCTCCTTCCTGTCTCAGTTTCATATTATGTTCTGTTATCCATGTATCTGCCATTCCGTGAAGTGCTATAAGTAATTTCTTCATACTTGCTTCATCTCCACTAATCGCCAACGCACTTTTACACTGATCCTTCCGCAGACAAACACACAAAAGAATTTTTTTCCCTTGTGGTCCGCAAAATGTACTAAGCCATCCAAGTGATTCAAACAAAAGATGTCCGCCTGTAGCTTTTCCACTCTTTTCTTTTGGTTTTCCAAACAATCCTTTAGATGCCGCGTTCCATACAATGATTCTCTTTTTTGTCACCGACACTGTCCAGCTTTTTGTTCCAACACCATCCATGCAGAAATCTATTTCAGACTTTGCACCAAAACTACGACATTCTACTCGGTCAACCGAAAACTCTTTAATTTCTGTTCCATCATCTTCCTCCATTTTTATTTTTGCCAAACCATCTGTTGAAGGAAATAACTTATATCCTGATGCATTTTCATTTGCATCCAATGTTCTTATTAACGGAACCCTCATATCCATCCTCCATTCCTTTAGTATTCTCATTTACAACAGTCTATCATATTCCAAATTAGTACACCCCACACAAAAGTGTAGTTTGAATAAATTCAAGAAAAAACTTATTTCCATTCTTCAAACTATCCTTTTGTGCAGGGCTATTTTCCCCCGTCATCAGACTTGTGATTGTTATTTCTCGCATCAATTCTTATAATGGGGATTTCATTGCCTTTCATTACAATCGGCATTCACAATATACTATATCTTTTAATTTCTGCTTCTTTCCTGATCCGTTCCCTTTGAAAATTGGAATCCACCATTTTTACGTTGTTTTACATCCCCAATCCAAAGTTATAACAAGACCGAACCCCGATGTTAGCAGGAATCATATTTTTCCCTGTTTGCAAAACAGTCCACTGGACTGTTTTTATCGCATGCTTGGCAACAAAACCTGCTAAGAAAAGTCAATAGTTTTTTGCAGGTTTTTAAAATATTTTTCTTTCATAAAATTAGGTACAACAAATAGACTGTCATTTAGGCAGCCTTTTTGCAGTCTTTCATTTTGATATTTATTTTATATCCGTATAGATTTCTTTAACTCGTGCGTAATATATTCTGAGAAACTTATTCAGCCCTGCTATTTTAGCAGCTTTTTTTGCCTTCAGCTTCTTTTTTGACTATATACTGGTAAACTGGATCATCTGGTCTTGGGTGCGTTTTTATACATCTCATGGTTTCATAGCCGACTTTACGCAGAGCCGCCAATCCACGTTTAGTTATCTTTCGATTAGAACCAACAAATTGCCCTGATTCATAAGGCGGAATATCAATTCCCGCATATGCTATTAAAGCCTTTCCGCTATGGAACCTTCTAACATCACCAATTTCTGCAATTAGCTTTGGTGCCAGAACTTCTCCCACGCCTCCCATCCCCCTCACAATGGAATATTCCGGCAGGCTCTTTGCTAATTCCTGCATTCGTGATAAGATTATGCTTAGAGTTGCATCAACTTCTTTGAGCACTCGGACCGCTTCAGTTACCAGCATTTTGACGGATGGGGTTTCTGAAGATAAGGTAGGAATGCCTTCACGGGCCAGGGCATATATGGCTTGCGCCTTGTCCTGGCTCTGATGGTATTTCTTTTCTTTTGCCCAGGACATGTACTGCTTTATAAATTCTGTTTCACTAAGACATGTGATAGTATCATAGTGCCAAAACCTTTCAACAAAATCACTCAGTTTATCCTTTCGGTTTCCTTCATTCCAACTTGCAAGCATACCCTTGATTCCAGGCATTGTATAATCCAGCAAATGCGTCAATTCATGCAGAGACATGATATGCAGTTTCATATAGTGTCTGTATTGCTGTCCCAGCATCTTCAGTTCCCCATACACATCATCCGATGCTTTGAACTCTGCCATTGTAAACCAGTGTTCAATGCCATAATTAGCAATAATCCTGGAATCGATTTTGTCTGTCTTTGCTTTTCTAAGATCTCCGCTACGGTATACCTTCATCAAGTATGGATTAATAACAGCTACAAACAGTCCTTTTTCCTGTAAATAGGTAAGGACTGGAAGATGATAGATGCCAGTTGCCTCCATAACAACCTTTACTTCATCGTCAAACCTTAGAAGCATAGCCGCGAGTTCCCCCAAATCCTTTTCTACATGGGAGATGTCGAACGGCTTGCTGACAATTTCCCCATAAGGTTTCAGTATGCATACCGTACTTTTCCCTTTTGCCACATCAATTCCTACACTGATCATAATAACCTCCTACTACCTTGGTACATTTTTATTAGCAATCAGTAAAACCATCCACACTTATTACGATTCAGTTTAGTTCGTTACACGAAAGCTCTCATAGAGTATCAACCTGCCTAAGCGAATATTTATAATAAGGGGTTGGTTGACGGTTTTATTGACGGATGTTAAAAATCCAAAAAAGCCCATGCCATACCAACTGCTTTCCCTATTATAATAAAATAAGTGCAGATGTCAGAGTTAATTACTCTCTAACTACTACACTTTTATGGTACTAAAAAGCCCGTTCAGATTAGATTCTTTTTTATTGAATCTGATCCAAACGAGCATCTCGCTTGCCATGCCTTAGCATGTCAAAGGAAGCTCCAGTGGAGGTTTCTTTGACTTAGCTGTAGCTAATGAAATAATCTATTGTTTCAGCTAACCAAAATTAGCAGAGTGTTTATTCCATAAAGGATTTTACTCCTTTTTACACTGTTTTACATCCCCAATCTGAGGTTTTAATAAGACCGAACCCCGATGTTAGCAGGAATCGTATTTTTTCCTGTTTGCAAAACAGTATTTTGGATTAGCTGTCAGCTAACGAAAATCACTTCAAATTAGCTGGAAATTCATTCCCGTCCTGCTTTTTTTCATCTCATTGAAAACAAAAAAGCGGTTCATGACATAGCATTTTCTGCTAATCATTACCGCTTTGTTTGCAACCGTCCCCTGCGGGAATCGAACCCACAGCTAGCGCTTAGGAGAAAAAACAATGCAATAAACTGACGTGTAGCCTACTCTCCTCTTATACCCTATGGACCCTTGAATTTCCTGGGTAATTTGCCAATTTAAGCGGGAGGAAATAACCTCAAGTTTCCTCTCGTATCCTCTAATATTCTGATATGAAATTAGCAAATCGTTAGCCAGCATCAGATTCGAAGCCGGTACGACCACCGGATTATTAGCAGGGAACGTTTAAAAAACAGTTTTCAATCAACCTTATTTTAACACATTAATACAATTTTACAAAGCATATAATGGAGGCATTTTATGGATTATAAATTAGAAATAAAACAAATCGTGGATTTCCCACGTTGCAGAATCTACAGAGATTTTATACAATCGCTTATCGCTGACAAGAGCATCCGCACAAACGGAGGCTCTTTTCTTTTTTACTATATCGTGCTTTGCTCTTATGCCAATTACCGCTCGTCTTATCGGCGAATGGAACACATCACCTACATGGTAGGTCCCGGCGAATGGATCTGTACCCTTTCAGATCTTCAAACATGGTTTCGCTGCCGGTTCCAGCATCAGGCAATCTCTATTTTAGATTTTCTGGTGAAGCAAAATTGCATTACATACTCTCTTCTTGGAAATAAGAAAATCGTAAAATTTAAGATCACTGACTGGGCAAAGGACAATACCGTTCTGGAATACAACTGTCCCTGCAAAAAGGATGATGGATTTTTCTTTTTCCCTATTGCAAAAGTCCATGAACTTATCAGCCTGGGGAAATGCTCAGAGATGGATATGTTACTGGATATGTGGATTCATGCCATATACAATGATCCAACCGTGCAAGGCTCATTCTCTGCACCTGTTGTATATTACCGAAATAACACAGGTAATCCCCTAACCAGCTTCCAGTCACTTGGAGAACGTTGGGGACATTCAAAAACCACTATATCACGTATCTTGAAAAAATTTGAAGAGTTAAACTTCATCACTCTTGTCAGCTTCAAAGGCAAACATGGCAGCATGATCTATCTTAACTACTACCTGTCTGTCATGTTTGACATCAGTGATGTAATGATAGACAAGGAGGAAATCGCTATGAACATGCAACTGCCAATCCACATACCTGAAACCGAAGAAAATGTCTGCGTTTCAGAAACTGTCACAGAAGAACAAATCACCGTTCCAAAAAATAAGTCCTGCGTTCCGGTTTCTCACATGAAATTTATCATCAAAAAAGTCGCAGAACTACTGCAAACACAGGGGATTCCGTGCTGCGAATGCTCCAAAACCAGGTATATATTATCTCCTTTATCAGCCTGCATAGATACAGTAAATCAATATACACTAAATATTATCTGTCCTTACGGAAAGGCTACATATCGGTTTGAACTGACTGTCACGCCAGAAGAAAAACCTGCCGTTAGCCTGCCTGCTGAAACATATATGGCTACTGCGAAAGGAGGTGAATAGAATGGCTAGAAACAAAAAACAAAGCTATGCGACTCCTGAAGAAGATCCCCGCTTCCACGACACTTACAAGTTTCTGCGAAGATACCGGGATGCCACATACAGCTTGAAGGTAGTGGTCCGGCAGTTAGAAGCGCAATTCCGTATGGAATATGGAACCAGTGTGGATGATTTTTTAGATTCCGTTTATGCTGCAGGGGTAGAATTATCCGGAACTGACATAGCAGAAAGGGCAAAAAGCATTGAGCGGAGTAACAAGATGTTAAAGCTATTAGATTCTTCCATTGATCTTCTCCGTAACAATCATAAGCACGGAGAACAGTATTACTGGATTCTCTATTATGCATTCCTGTCTCCACAGGAACTGAAAAACACGGATGAGATCCTTGAAAAGCTCGAACCGCATATCAGCAATATCTCTTATCGTACCTATTACCGGAAACGTCACGCTGCGATAGAAGCGCTGAGTACCATTCTCTGGGGTTTTACTGCGAAAGAAACTATCGAAATTCTGAATCAGTTTTTCCCCGATTAGCAATCGACAATTTATGAACAGGCACTCCTAATTAACAATAAAAAAGTTATGGAGTGACTGTTCATGGAAAATTTAGAAACACTAATTGCAAAATATTTATGAGATTGTGAAACCATAAAAACATTAGACAAAAAACCATCAAAGCTTATCGCATTGACTTAGCTCAATTTTACACTTTCATGCTGAAATATCCTGATTTTACTAGTAAAACAGCTATAAATGAATATATTTCTACACTTCATAAAAAATATCAACCCAAAACTGTAAAAAGTAAGATTGCAACAATTAGAGTTTTTTTTACTACTTATTGTGTGAAAAGATAATCAAAAAACGTATAATTCAAATATAAACGATGACAATATAGCACTATATCAACCTGTTGTATTTTATAAATCATCTTCTTCAAAAAAATGCTAATCAATCAGTACACAGACTCATTATAAAACATCAGAATATTGCCATGATCAATACACATATGCCTCCTCACATATCCCGATACCAACATGTCAAGCAGATAATTTCACAAAAATAAACACAAAACCAAACATAGCATCATAACAATTTTCAATGTTTAGTAAATACCTGTCAATTTCCATGCCGATGTTCTTTGCGCATTCTTTTTCGATTTTTTAAATAATCTTTGTGTTGTTGTTTTAATTTTTGCATAAGATTTTTATTTTCAACACGTTCAGTACAAATTCTGGCTTTGTCATATTGGTGCTAGAATATAAATAGTACAAGTCAAAATGAGAATTCCTAATCTAATATTTCATGGTACAATGTAGGTACCGCACTGAAGGAGGATCTCATTATGGCAAAGCACTATGACAAACAATTTAAACTGGATGCAGTCCAGTATTATCATGATCACAGAGACTTAGGACTGCAGGGCTGTGCATCAAATTTAGGAATCAGTCAACAAACATTATCACGTTGGCAAAAGGAGCTACGTGAGACAGGTGATATTGAATGCCGTGGTTCCGGTAATTATGCTTCTGATGAAGCAAAAGAAATCGCACGATTAAAACGTGAACTTCGTGATGCACAGGACGCTCTTGATGTACTAAAAAAAGCAATCAACATTCTGGGAAAATGACGGAAGCCATTTATCTCGAAGTTGCTGAGAAGGCAGAAACTGCCCATAAGGCTGGACGCCGGGTTTCTGTCTCCGGAATGTTGAAATATCTCGGCGTTTCCCGTTCTGGTTACCGTGCATGGCTAAAACATGTTCCTTCAAACGCTGAACAGCGTCGTGAAGCGGTAAAAGCCAAAATCAAGGATATTTATATTGAATCAAAACAGAATTACGGTGCCCCAAAGATTACCAAAGAACTGCGAAAATCAGGAGAAGTAATCTCTGAACGTACAGTTGGTAAATACATGAGGCAAATGGGAATCAAAGCACAATGGGTAAAACCATGGACTATTACCACAAAAGATTCTGACTTCAGTAGCGAATTGCAAAATATCCTTGATGAACAGTTTAATCCGGAACGCCCAAATGCTGTCTGGTGTTCTGATATCACATATATCTGGACGATAGACGGATTTGTTTATCTAACCAGTATTATGGATTTATATTCCAGAAAAATCATTGCCTGGACACTTTCTAAAACACTGGAAGTATCCTGCGTGATTGAAACAATAAATAAAGCTAAAGCAAGACGTAAAATCGAAGAACCATTGATTCTGCATTCCGATCGTGGCAGCCAGTATGTATCCAAAGAATACAAGAGAATAACTGCCGGTATACAGTGTAGCTATTCGAAAAAAGCCTATCCTTGGGACAACGCATGTATTGAATCATTCCATTCATTGATCAAACGTGAATGGCTGAACCGCTTCAAAATCCGCGATTATGATCATGCGTACCGATTGGTCTTCGAATATCTGGAAGCATTCTACAATACAAAACGTATTCATAGCCATTGTGACTATATGTCTCCAAATGATTATGAAGAACTGTATCGTAGAATTCAGAAAGACGAATTGCTTATGGCAAGTTAAGATGAGGAAAACCTCATTTTAACTTGTACTAAATCTTGACATAGGACCATATATATCTTTTTCTTCTTTATCAATCTGCTGCTCCCACGAAGAGAAGCCAAAGATGTTTGGACAGACACGCATCATCTTAAGTAATAAATTAATATAATCTATTGCAATTCTAATTAATCTTTCTGATCTACCGTGTCGCTCGCACTCTGTTATACCTTTTAAGTAAACTGACCTTGACTTTTTTAACTTTTCAGGCTTTTCAGAATAAGCATATATATCACCAATCAGATCAAAGGTCTTGCAATATCGATCCATATCCTCTGTTTGTTCTGCCGAAAACACTTTTTGGACATTTAAAGCAATTTCCAACGCTTTATCTGAGTTTTCATCAATCAAAGTTTTAGCATAAGCATAATTGAACTCAGCAACTGCATGATGGTATGCTTCATCTGTTAAGAATGTCGCTCGATATTCTTGACTATTTAAAATGGTGCGAGCGGAAGCTTCAGCATTATCTCTTTTTTCTTTATTATTAATTGCATCGCAGATTCCAAGAATGTGTCTATAACCCTTTACAACTAATTTATATTCGGAAAGAGATTTTGCAATTTCAATACCTGTTTCAATATTTTCGATTGCAACATCAGATTGACCTAAAAGATAAACGTTCCACCCTAGATCATCAATCAAAGTTTTAGCCTCAATATATCGAACAGATACTTTAGTATCATTTATACGGATTTTACGACTCGCATCCAGTTTTCTGCAAGCATTAAGGGTTTGATGTCCAATGGCTTCTCTCATGGCGTAACGCCCGCTTAGATGAAGTGGGCGGCTTAAGGTGTATCCTATTTGAATCACGGTAGGATGGTTCCCCGCTGAAATTTCAGCCTTTAAAATTCCAAGAATATCATATTTTTTATCAAAACAGCTAAGAATCACTAAAACAATAAAGGTTATCACAGAAAAAATAATCGTAATTATAAAAGCCTTAAAATAATTTAAGGAAAAAAACATTCCTATGATGGCGCCAATAAGTCCACTAGCCCCCCATTCACATAGGTGCTTTAATATTTCTTTTACCTTTTTGTTTGTAAATATATTCTTATGCATAATACTTCCTCTTAATCTATCTATATTTAGGGTTTGAGAAACTAATATACGGACGGCTATTTTGTGTTCGGTCAATTAAAATATTTTCAAATTTATACCACTTCCCATTCTCTGGGAAAAAATATTCAAGCAAAAATCCATATTGTTTCTTAACATATGCCTTAATCAAAGATTGCATCGTATCTATCTGTGCCACCTCATATTTCTGGACACATTTCAGTAACTCATCAAAGAAGTACTCTCCAAGTTTATGGTCATACATAAAACTATGTTTAATCAAATAATTATTTTGCTTTTCATCAATAAATTTATATGGGTAACTCTTCATTTCAAAAGGAAAGCCAAGTCGGTTCATTATTACTAAATCTTTATCTGCTGACTCTAAATCCCGCAATACAATGCTAACAACATTTAAATCCGTATCAATACCGATTAAAAAATTCTGTGAATGCATTTCAGGTTGAATTCCGCCATTAAATACACATGAAAAATAGCAGTCAATAATCGGGTAAATTAATTGCTCCAATAGATAGTCAATTTTGTTCTTTTTATGATAAAGAATCTGGATAATCAGAGGTACATCACTAAATTGACGATCTGATGAGAACAGTGAAAAAGCGGGAATAAGCGCTCGAATTCGTTTACACTGTCTACCAACAGGTTTTCCATCTCTAATAACATATCCGATATCACCATTCTCTTGCTTAAATAGCTTTCCGCAATATTCTGGGAAGAAAGCAAATGTATTCGGTACTAAATTTGCTTCAATAAGCTTAAAAAAAGCATTTGTAATATCAATACTAGAAAGAATATGTTCTGTTCTGAGTTCTCGGGTAATTCTACCTAACACTCCTGGGTAAGACAGTTTAATATATATATCTTGATCAAGAATTTTGACCGTTCTAGAACTAGATGTAGGAATCACCTGAATATTTGTGTCAATTGTGGAAAATTGAGTTTTTTCTTTTTTCCAGTCGGGATGAAGTAATACTAAATCGTCATTAAAGAAATCATAATTGCATTTGCCAAATGTAACAAAGTCTGTCTCATCACTTTTCACGCAACAAAGTGAGAATTTTTCAACATAAATCGGACAGGTTTCTTTTGACGTGGTATATGTAAAAGAAAATTTACTTGGAGAGCCATCATTAACCATTCTTTCCATGTAAAGTAAAGATGACTCCGGACAAGATAGTATTTGCTCTAACTTCATAATATTTCAATATCTCCTAGCATGGAAACAGGCTCGTTGCACAGTAAAATATCATCATCACCTATTAAGTATATATTCCCAAGCTCACAAGCAACATGTCCATAATAATCCTTTGGATAATTATAAAATTTTCTTGCAAAATGAATAATTGCTGCAGTCAATGATGAGTGGTGTAAAACAACTATTTTAAGAGTACCTAAATCCTGAGTAAGTATTTTCTCCAAACAAAGATTCACTCTATTTTCAAAATCATGCTTATCTTCACGATTAAGGACATTAACAAAATCATAAGAACTATATATTCCAGCACGAAACAGCTTTAACTGTTTCATAAAAGTTGGGTTTATTCTCTGTGCTTCAGATTCGCTTTTACCCCGAAGTTCACCACTATTGTTTGAACGTAGTTCATCAAATGCACAAATTTCGACACCTAATTTGTCTGCAATTATTTTTGCAGTTTCAATAGCTCGTGCTGAATTCGCACAGTAAACTCTTTTCACATTGAAAGAGTGGGCATCAACAAATGTTGCAATATACTCAGCAATTTCATTACCCATACACCGACCAATACTAGTCAACTCTTCGCAATCCTCTAAAGAAGAAAACTTTCTATGGGTGTTTTTATTAGATTCCAAATGTCTCAATATGAGAAGCACATAACTTCCCCCTTTTATCAAATACTAAGGTAACGACTCCCCTTAAAATAGCGTTCAGCCATAATAAAAATTTTATAATAATAAGAATCAATTCTAGAAATAAATTGCCCAAATTCGACAGTACTTTGTTCTACATCAACACCATTTTTATCTGGTCTAAAAACTGTGCATGGGATATTGTCTACTTCATGTGCACAGAGACGTAATCCATCTGACACCTCTATCTGCACCAACCCAGCAACTTCACCCTCTTGAAGAGTATATCGATCCATGGGTGTATCATCATGAAGCATATACACTTGTGCAAATTCTTTATTGATTTGTTTTGAATTTTCTGATGCAGTAATTCGAATTCCAAGATAATGCAATTGCTCGATATTAACCCTGATTCCAAGCTCCTCCTCTAACTCACGAAGGCCATCTTCTTTCGTTTCCCCTGCTTTTAAATGCCCAGCAGCTGTAATATCTAATTTGTTCGGAGCAACACTTTTTTCTTTATCCCTTATTTGAAAAAGCACATAATTTTTCCCGTTTTCATTGCGTACAATCCAACAATGAAACGTCTGATGCCAATATCCCAATTTATGGACATCTTCACGATTTGCCACGCCGATGTGATTCATCTTTGCATCATAAATATCCAGAATCTCGCTCATAACAACCTCCTGATAAAATTTTAGCAATATTGTAACATCTCTTATCGAATATAATATAACACAATTACTGATTAAATTCCATATCCACTTTATGCACTCAAAAACACCTTATCGAAACAACCATAGTGTCAATACATGTATTTTTTATTCCATAATTAACGGCTATTATCCATTTGACATTAATAACACTATTGCATATGTAATAACTTCATTAATATGATCCATAATCTTACTAATAGAAATTTTTTGATATTAGTGAACAGGATATTCGAAATACACTACACCATTTGTCATAGATTGCCTTGCAATCTGTGGTCTCTGTAAATTGTCTTTTACATCATCCACTATATAATGCACTATGTGAATTATATTATTTTGATTTCTTCATCAATAAACGTGTTCCATTTCATATATCAAAACTAGTAACTCCGTATCTTTCTTGAATTATAATTCATTTATTACCCCCCTGACAATATCC